>JAUZOM010000150.1 GCA_030706465.1 Bacteroidota bacterium
ATAAATACAGTCAGTGCTTTGTTCGGGGCACCGATTATTATCTGGATACTGTTGAAAAAGAGATGATTTCAGTTAACAATGATTAGTTAACAGTTAACAGTTAATAGGTTGTCACATTTAAAAGATACTGATTTTATTGATAAAAAAGCGGATGTAAGTATGTTTAATGATGCAGATGAAATTGGGAAAATACTTTTTTATATTATTAAAACAACCAGAATAAAAAAATCAACAACTGATCACTGTTAACTGATTACTGTTAACTGCTCACTGATAAAAATGTCAATTCTAACAACACAACATCTTTTTATCGGCTATTCCAAAAAAGGGAAGACCGACATTGTTCAATCCGGCCTCGATTTGCAGTTGCGGGCAGGCGAGTTGGTATGCCTGATTGGTCCGAACGGGAGCGGTAAATCAACGTTATTACGCACACTCACCGGCCTGCAAAAACCACTGGGTGGTTCGACCCTGATTGACGGGAAAGAAATTACCCGGCTTAAGTCACTAGAAAAAGCATTGATGATTGCCCTGGTATTGACCGAACGGGTGGACATTGAAAATGCTACCGTTTATAATCTGGTTTCGTTGGGCCGTCACCCTCACAGCAACTGGTGGGGAAATGTAACTGCCGAAGAAGATGCTATTATTTGCGAGGCCATTGAAATGGTTCATATGAGTCATAAGATGCATCAGAATATCAATGAACTTTCTGATGGCGAACGGCAACGTGCCATGATAGCCAAGGCGCTGGCACAAGATACCCCTATTATTATGCTGGATGAACCGACGGCTCATCTCGACTTGCCAAACCGCGTGGAAATAATGCTTCTACTTCACAGACTGGCCCATAAAACCCAGAAAGCCATCCTGCTTTCTACCCATGAACTGGATCTGGCACTCCAGGCTGCCGACCGGATCTGGTTAATCAGTTCCGACTACGGAATGGAATGTGGCGTACCGGAGGATTTGGTGTTTAATGGCAGCTTTAATCGTGCCTTCGAAAGTAAATCATATTTTTTTAATGCAGCCAACGGCAACTTCTCCATGAATTATCCCATGACTAAAAAAGTGTGGGTCGAAGGTGATAAAACACGCATGTACTGGACGCTGCGTGCCCTGGCACGTGCCGGATACGCTGTTGTTCAGGATGCTGAAATCCAGATCCGGGTCACTGAGCAAGGTTGGCTATTGAACGAAAAAGAGATTGCCACAGTGGAAGAACTGCTCCTTGACCTCGGACAGCAATTTCAATGATTTTCAACCAAAGTTACCATCCAGCCAACCAATTTTTACTGTCTGACCATTTATTCCTTCCGACATTTGTTTAATTCTCATTCGTTCCCTCCTTGCTATAACCGCCTTATAACCAAATTGTCATCGTAATGTTTTCGGAGATGTCGTAGTGATACTACTATACCAATTTAGAAACACCTGTTTTTCTATTATGGACCTTATAGGACGATAAGGTGGAGATAGAATGGACAATAAAACAGTTGTTCTTGTTTTGCCGGAGAGGAAAATAATCCTGTAATAGATTTGTTCTTTTTCACGCCAATGATATTCCGGCCATTAAATTTTGAGTAAGGTCTAATATCCTTTCATTTTTCTATACAACTCACAGGCAAGGGTTATATTGATATGGCCGCACTGCCACAAAGGCTGTATGTTGCAAAATAACGAACTCCAATGCTACCGTTGAGCAGAAACTCGTGAAAAAATGATGATTCATTTCAATTGATTAAAATGTTTTTAAACTAAAAGAGCGTCCGGTATATCCGTTGATATTCCGGATGCTCTATTTCTCTTTATTCTACCTTGTCAAAATAAAGAGCGGATCACAATAGGTACAATGGATATGATGTTTTCACCCATCTTCCTGAATTTGTAATAGAATGACTTCGATCTCCCTCTTTTTCTCAACCTTTCTATCCCTTTCGGGAACTTTCTCCAAGGAAAGAGAATGAAACAGAGTTAAATAATTCGTTGATGCTTTAATTAATAGAAACTCCAGGGTGTTCTATTGTAGTTTAACTTGTTTATTTTATTTTGTTTTATTTAGTAAAGTAGAATTAAATATTTATTTTAAAATATAAACTTCCCCATATCTATAAACTTAGAGGATAATTAGTTTGTTCTTATTCCTGTAATAAATTGATTCTTTTTACTGCTGATATGAAAAAACGTTACACAATTTTCTTCATTGTTTCAATAGGAATGATGAGTTTCGGACTTACCCGCGCGCAATCGATACATCATTCTAATCCATTAATGTCCAAGGAGAATAAGATATTACCGGATTATTTTGAATCAAATGCATTGGGTGAAATTGTCGGGGTGAAACGATATGAACCAATTGCTCATCCGCGGACTGTACGTGCTATTCGTAAAGCAAAAGCAGAAATAATTACTATTTCTGCCGGTACTCTCTCCACTACGCTGACCGGTACCCAAAAGGCAACCATAACCAGCCTCCAACTGTACGGAAGCATCGATGCCCGTGATTTTAAAACGATGCGGGACAGCATGCCATTGTTGTCGGAAGCGGATCTGTACAACGTTACAATTTCATCCTACACCGGTACGCAGGGCACGGCAGGTGTTCAAAGTACGATCTATCCGGATAATACGATTCCGCAAAAAGCATTTCTTTCTGATTATACTTTAATGGCTGTGATCTTGCCCCCAACGATTACTTCAATAGGCGACAGTGCTTTTTACCGATGTTATGAGTTGTCCGGGAATTTGACGATTCCTAATTCAGTAACTGCGATCGGTAATTCGGCCTATCAAGGTTGCGGACTTTTGACAGGCACCTTAACTATTCCTAATTCGGTTACTAACATAGGAAAGAACGCTTTTAATAATTGCCAAAGCTTAACAGGACTACTGCTCTCAAATTCACTCACTGCCATCGGTGATGGTGCCTTTGGCGGGGATTGGTCATTACAAGGAAACTTGGATATTCCGAATTCCGTTACGTCGATAGGTGAAGCCGCTTTTTACTATTGCGGTTTTACAAGTATCACCATCCCGAATTCCGTTCAGTCGATAGGTGTTTTCGCCTTTGCGAAGTGTAAATTTTTAACGGGTAACCTGATACTCCCCAACTCAATAACATCGATTAGTGAAGGTGCTTTTAGTCTTTGTTCCCGGTTGACGGGTATTACCCTCCCAAATTCAATTACTTCCATAGGAAATAATGCTTTTACAATGTCCGGATTGACCAGCATTACGATTCCAAATTCTGTTATTACTATAGGTGCCGGAGCTTTTGTGTTCTGTCATTTAACCGGGAGCGTAACCATTCCGAATTCCGTTACGTCGATAGGTGCCGGGGCCTTTTCTTTAACCGGAATAACAGAATTCTTTGTAGAAAATGATAATCCGAGCTTTTCAGTGGCTGATGGAATCTTATTTAACAAAAGTCAAACCGGATTGATTATGTGTCCTCCTTTAAAAAATGGAATTTATTCGATTCCAAATACTGTTATTACGATAGCGGATTACGCTTTTGATTATTGTAATGAATTGACCGGTATCTCCATTCCAGGTTCTGTTACTTTCCTAGGCAAGAGCGCCTTTCTTGACTGTTCCACATTAACATCGGTATATGTGGGCAGCAACACACCAATCGATTTGAGCAATTCGGAAAGGGTGTTTGGCAACACAACTACCTGTACCCTCTATGTCCCGGCCGGGACTAAAGCCCTGTATCAGTCAGCCATTCAATGGCAGGATTTTATCCATATCGTGGAAATGGCTCCAACCGGCATGACGGAATTGGCCGGCAACGGAGCGTTTATGCTGTATCCAAACCCCGCTACCGAAGGATTCTATCTAAATACCGGTGGAGAAACAGCCACGGTTTCAATATACGATTTACGTGGGATATTGCTTCTGTCGGGTCAAATTACGAACGGCAGTTACGTAAATATAGCTGCTTTGCGCCAGGGTCATTACATTGTAAAAATAAGCACTCCTGCTGGTACGGTTGAAAAAAAACTCGTAAAGGAATGAGCTCTTAAAATTGATATTTAATACTTAAGCAATGTCCGGAAAATCGGTTGATTCTTCGGACATTTTTAATTTCATTCCACCAGTGAAATGCAGCGAAGCGATTATGATTTGCCGGTCTATTTTAGAAAATGTATCTTTGCAGTTAATTTTAAATTTACCGAATAAAATAAACGCTTGTTTTCAACGTTAAAATAAGGTTTGAAAACCTTATTTCCCGAAACGGCACTCACTTTGCATGAAGAACAGATTATTCATTCTACTTGGTATTTTACTTATTACGGGAAGCTTATCGGCACAAACCAAGGTGCGGGTTTACGGATATGTGATCGATACCAACAACCGGGGAATTGAATTTGCCAATGTATTTTTTCAGAATACCACCGTCGGTACCACCACCAACCAGAACGGGTATTATGAATTGACTATGAACGTGAAGGATTCAGCTACGCTGGTTTATTCCATGTTGGGTTACCAGACCATCAAACACACCATTCATCCCCACCAACAAATAGTACAGATTTCTGTAGAATTGCCTGCCTTGTCGAAACAGATGGAGGGGGTCAATATATTAGGCCAACGCCGACAGACATCGACCCTTGACATGCTGGACCCCGGTAAATTCCGTGTTATGCCCAATGCCGCAGGAGGCATCGAATCGCTGTTAATCACCTTTGCCGGGGTAAGCTCCAATAATGAACTCAGTTCGCAATACAATGTCCGTGGCGGGAACTTTGATGAGAATGCCGTATATGTCAATGGCATTGAAGTCTATCGTCCCTTGTTGATCCGGTCCGGGCAGCAGGAGGGGTTAAGCTTTATCAATCCCGATATGGTACAGAATGTGGCTTTTTCAGCCGGTGGATATGATGCTAAATATGGAGACAAGATGTCGTCGGTACTTGATATTCAGTATAAAAAACCAACAGAATTTGAGGCTTCGGTTTCGGCCAGTTTATTGGGTGCATCTGCCTATGTTGGGACTGCCAACGCCCGGTTTACCCAGATGCATGGCTTCCGGTACAAAACGTCGGCTTATTTGCTCGGAACGCTTGATACCAAAGCGGAGTATAATCCGGCCTTTTTTGATTATCAAACCTACCTGACTTATCAACTAAGCCCGAAATTTGAACTGACTTTTTTAGGAAACTTCTCACAGAATTCCTATCAGTTTGTCCCGCAAACGCGAGAAACAACTTTCGGAACGTATACTGATGCCCGTAAACTTACTGTTTATTTTGATGGACAGGAACAGGATCTGTTCCGGACTTCTTTTGGGGCCCTGACCCTGAATTATAGGCCGGTAAAAGGAATGAAACTGAGTTTGCTGGGTTCTTCCTTTTACACCAATGAAAACGAAACATACGATATCTCGGGTGAATATGTAATCAGCGAAGTAAAAGCGGATCCCGATCCGACTAAACAAACCGGGGCATCACTTGGTGTAGGAAGTTATCAGCAACATGCCCGGAACAGGTTGAATGCCTACGTAAACAATTTTTCCCATTTAGGCGAATATGACATTGCAGGGCATAAAATGAAATGGGGCATGAGCATTCAGAACGAACGGATCTCCGATAACAAGAGTGAATGGGAAAGGCGTGATTCTGCGGGCTACTCGCTTCCTATCAGTGATAAGTTGGTAAACCTGTATTACAATTTGAAGTCCGATACCGTATTGTCTTCCTGGCGATCGACGGCATTCTACCAGGATACCTACAAATGGAATACCGATGGCGGAGCCTTTTCGGTTACCGGCGGATTACGTGCCAATTACTGGACTTTCAACCGGGAATTGTTGGTCAGCCCGCGTTTTGCGATATCTTACTTACCTCATTGGAAACGTGATTTCAGTTTCCGGTTTGCTACCGGACTCTATTATCAGGCTCCATTCTATAAGGAAATGCGTGATACGGTTACGGATGCCCTGGGAAATGTGAAGGTTCAGCTTAATAATCATATTAAGGCGCAGCGTTCTCTTCATTTTGTGCTGGGAGGCGATCATTATTTCCGGGCCTGGGGGCGTCCCTTTAAGTTTACCACGGAAGCCTATCTGAAGCTTGCCGACCGGGTGATCTCTTATTCGGTGGATAATGTACAAATTGTTTATTCCGGTAAGAATGATGCGAAGGCCTATACGGCCGGAATGGATTTTAAGTTGTACGGCGAACTTGTGCCGGGCGCCGATTCGTGGATTAACCTTTCGTTGATGAACTCAAAACAGGATATAATTGGCGACTCATATATCAACCATACTTATGATGCGAATGGGAATGTCCTGACTACCAAAAGGGTTTATCCCGGTTGGGTGCCCAGCCCGAGTGAACAACGCTATACTTTCTCCATGTTATTCCAGGATTACTTACCCAATAATCCGAAGTATAAAATGCAATTGAAATTTATATTCTCGGATGGGTTGCCTTTTGGCCCACCCAATAATATCGAATACCGTACAGCCTTTCGATCACCGGCCTATCGCCGGGTCGATATAGGTGCTTCACGCGTGTTGGTGAGTGGAACCGATAAAATGATGAATAAAAGCTGGCTAAAGCACGTGAAAAATATCTGGCTCAATGTGGAAGTCTTCAATTTGCTGGATTTTGAAAACGTCAACTCCTACTACTGGGTGACGGATGTCTCCAATCATAAATTAGCCGTTCCGAACTATCTTACCGGCCGTCAGCTGAACCTTAAAGTGATGGTGGACCTTAAATAGGTGACAGTTATCAGTTAACAGTTGTCAGGTGATAAATCAAAAAACAAGAGCCGGTAGTTCTTTTAATTCAGTTTCTTCATTTAGGTTTGTTAGGGAAGAAGTCCATTTATAAAGCAAATTTGAATGTTGAAATCTGCAGGGCACCTATAAACTACCTGTTATAAATAAACAGGCACCGGCAACTAACTACCAACTTTCAACTTGTAAGCAAAATTCTTTTTTAATCGGGTTTATTTCACTATTTTTGCACCGATAATTAATAATATGAATTTCAGCCATTCAATCAACATATAACTGTTCTCTGATCACTGTTCGCTGATGACTGATAACTGATAACTTACCAAATGCCACATACCTCATTGCGAGGGCAGGCAATGCCCGAATCACCAATTCGTAAATTGGTTCCCCTATCTGATAAAGCGAAAGCCCGCGGTATCAAAGTGTATCATCTTAATATCGGCCAGCCTGATTTAAAGACACCTCAGGTCGCGTTGGATGCAATCCGGAATATTGATCGCACAGTCCTCGAATACAGCCCCAGTGATGGGATTAAAAGCCTGAAATCTAAATTGGCGGCCTATTATCATACATTCAATATCGATGTTACCGAAGATGATATTATTGTTACTTCTGGGGGGTCCGAAGCGGTGAATTTTGCTTTCATGAGTTGTCTCGATCCGGGTGATGAAATTATAGTTCCCGAACCGGCTTATGCCAACTATACGGCTTTTGCCATTGCTGCAGGGGCCGTTGTCCGTCCTGTGGTATCTTCTATTGAAGAAGGGTTTGCGTTACCTTCTGTGGAGAAATTTGAAGAACTGATCACGTCGAAGACCAAAGGTATCCTGATCTGCAATCCCAATAACCCGACCGGCTATCTGTACACCCGTACGGAGATGAATAAAATCCGTGATTTGGTAAAGAAATACGATCTGTATCTTTTCTCCGATGAGGTATACCGGGAGTTTTGTTATACCGGCGCACCCTATATTTCGGCTTTCCATTTGGACGGGATTGAGGAAAACGTGGTATTGATTGATTCGGTTTCCAAGCGATATAGCATGACCGGTGTTCGTATCGGTGCATTGGTGACTAAGAATAAGGAAGTGCGCAAAAACGTCATTAAGTTCTGCCAGGCACGCCTTAGTCCGCCGTTATTGGGGCAAATTGCTTCGGAAGCGGCCATGAGCACCTCGCCCGAATACATGCTCGAAATGTATAACGAATATGTTGAGCGGCGTAAATTCCTGATTGATGGGTTGAACCGTATTCCGGGTGTTTATTCCCCGATTCCCATGGGGGCCTTCTATACAGTAGCCCGATTGCCAATCGATGATGCCGATAAGTTCTGTGCCTGGTTATTATCCGACTTTGAATATGAAGGCTATACCATCATGATGGCTCCTGCTTCCGGTTTCTATACGGTAGATGGACTTGGAAAAGATGAAGTCCGTATCGCCTATGTGCTCGACAAAGATGATCTGAAGCATGCATTGGTTATCCTGGGGAAAGCACTGGAAGTCTATCCGGGAAAAACTATTTAGATTTATTATTGACTCTTCTCCGATAAGTCTAATTATCAAAAGGTACGCTAAGATGCAAGGACGCAAAGTACTGTTTTTAAGTTGTGTAATTTTGCGTCTTCGTGTCTTTGCGTACAAAAATACTTTTCGGAGTGGACTCATTGTTTAATCATTTACCATTTTACTATTTATTGGATTGAGAGATATTGTTATTTCAGAAACAGTCAGTAACTCTTAATTCGTGTAATTCGTCCTAATTCGTATAATTCGTGAATCTCGAATATTTCATCGCTAAACGTATCCATTTTCAGCAGGGCAAGAAGAATGTTTCCCGTCCTGCCGTTCGTATTGCCACCATTGGTATTGCCCTCGGGTTGGCCGTTATGCTTATTTCCATTGCGGTGGTGGTGGGTTTCAAACAGGAAATCCGGAATAAAACCATCGGTTTCGGGGGGCATATTCAGATTACCAATTTCGACAACAACAATACCTACGAAATGAATCCCATCAAAGCAGATAATGCTTTGATAAAGAAAGTATCGTCAATCGATGGGGTGACGCATGTCCAGCGTTTTACCACCAAGCCCGGAATTATCAAGACGAATACCGAATTCCAGGGAATTGTGGTAAAGGGTATTGATGCCGGCTTCAACTGGAGTTTCTTTAAGTCCAATCTGGTGGAGGGTAAAATAATCGATGTCTCCGGCAGTACTCCCGGCAATCAGGTGGTCATATCAAAATACCTGGCCAATCTGTTGGGATTAAAGCTTGGCGACAGCTTCTTTACGTACTTTATCCAGGATCAGGTACGGGCCCGTAAGTTCAAGATTGTCGGCATTTATGCTACCAATTTTATTGAATACGACAAACTCTTTCTGTTGGTCGATATGCGGCAGGTACAGGCATTGAATGACTGGCCGTCCTATTCATTCAGCGGGCTGGAAATACAGATTAACGACTTTAACCGCATTGATGAAGTGGGTGATGCCGTGTATGCTGCCACTGCCAATAAATTCAATAAAGAAGGAGCTGCTTATTCCACCCAAACGATCAAACAACTTAATCCGCAAATTTTCAGCTGGCTCGATTTGTTGGATATGAATGTATGGGTTATTTTGCTGTTGATGCTGGCTGTTGCCGGGTTTAATATGATCTCCGGGCTGCTTATTCTTATCCTGGAGCGCACCAACATGATTGGTATCCTTAAATCGATGGGTGCCACCGATTGGTCGGTACGCAAAATCTTCCTCTATCATTCCCTTTTCTTAATTGGCAAAGGCATGTTGTGGGGCAATATCATTGGCCTTTCGCTGTGTGCCATCCAGTATTTCACCGGCATCGTTCCCCTCGACCCCGAGGCTTACTATGTCGCTACCGTCCCCATTACCTTCAACTGGCTCTATATCATTTTGCTCAACGTGGGTACCCTTCTTGCTTCGCTGTTGATGATGATTGGGCCTTCTTATCTGATCACGAAGATTACACCGGCAAAGATTATCCGGTACGAATAGTACGAATCAATCCTTTGACTGCACCTAACAGGTCTTTAAGACCTGTTAGGTGTCTTTTTATGGAGGATAGCCTCCTCTTTTTTTTGCAGTTACCATTTTTAAGTGAGGTTACAGCTTCGTCTTTTCTATGCCGTAACCGGGTCTTGGTATTAAGGGGGTTCAGATAGGGTTCAGATAGGGTTCAGATAGGGTTCAGTTAGGGTTCGGATAGGTAAACCTATCTGAACCCTATCCGAACCCTCTTTAATCCCTTACCAAATACCCTTAGTACATAGAATGAACCTATACCAGATGGCAGCTGAGTAGA
>JAUZOM010000151.1 GCA_030706465.1 Bacteroidota bacterium
AATGCAACGGAACAGCTGTGCCTGGCCGGCCAAAACGAATTGGCACGCAATCGTAAAAGCAATTCTAAAATTCTGGCATGTGTTTTAGGTCCTATTTGTCCTTTTTTTTGCGATGGCTCATAAGTTAGCGAGCTCCAAGGCATCAGTCCCCAGTCTTCATCATTGAGAAATATTCCGCGATGGGCAACGGAAGGATATTTTAACATTCTGAACCCTTCTTCTAAAGTGAACGATTCTTTTTTATCAATACGCGAATCGGCCCACCATACCCACGGCGATACTCCAATCATTCTCGATATTTCGAGTATTCCGTAAGCTGTTCCGCGCTTATCGCTTCCTAAAACTATAAGATTGCCTTTTTTTACGGTTATCAGAAAACCTTCTTTGTGTTTTTTAAGCTCCAGAATATCATTTTTATCTACGAATTTTTCGGCTTTGTCGTTTAGTTCAACGGTTCCGAAATAAAGAATTCCCTTACTGCCAATAGTAAGGTTTCCGCTAAACACTTTGGAATAATCGGTTTTAAAAAGGTCGAACGCGGTACGTACCACTTCAGGCTCTTTTTTTTCGTTAAACACCACCGAGATGTTTGTATTTTGCCGAAAAATAAAATTTGCTTGCAGGGTAGAGCAAATAAAAATTGCAAACAAAAAAAACGGTATTGATTTGATCATTGTTAGTATAATTTTAGATAAACGATTGAATGTGTGATTTTAAAATTTTTAGGAATGATGACTATTTGTATTTTAAAAAAACAAATTTAATTTTCCCTCCATTTGATGCGGAATTTTTTTTTAGAGGTGCTATTGTTCAGATTTGTAGCATTTACGAAGAATGCTATATTTATTAGCAAGAGAAATAATGCTAAAGCCTGTAAGTAGTTTCTTTTATTCATCAGTTTTTAATGTCTTATTTATTGTATTCGCGTCTGACCGTCGGCACGGTTTACCGGCAAGGCATATTTTTCAAATGCGTTAATTATGGGCTGAACTTTCCGGGCTTCATCAAAATAACCCCTGCCACGGCTCATCGGTTCCCACCAGAATACGCCCCTTCCTAATCCATCTGGAGTATTCATGACTATTTCATTAACAGCTTCCATCCATTCTCTTTGTCCCTGAGGTGTTTCAGGAAAAGGAGGTTTGATATTTCTGAAATTATTGCCATGCCTCCAATAATAACCGGTTTCCACAACAATAATTTCCTTACCGTACTCCTTTGCAGCAAACCTAAGGTTATCCTTTAAATCGAGGAGTGTGCCATGTGACCATGGATAGAATGAAAAGCCAATCACATCGTAATCTACTTTAAACTCACGCATTTTATTAAAGAATGTTTTTGTCATTGGAATATCTCCTCCATGATCGACATGCAGCATGATTTTTACATTCTTTTCCTTCCCTGCAACTTCCCTTACAGCTTTCGCACCGGCAGAAAGATAATCCGCAACATTCTTCCATTTGCTCAACTCCAGACTGTCGTACCTGATACGACCATCGGGCCAGAGAAAACCGTTGCCTATCTCATTTCCTATCTGTACCATATCAGGCATCACTCCCGCATCCTTCAGTGCAGTCATCGTCTCTTTAACATATTGATAAACAACTTTTACTCTTTCTGAATGTTTCAGGTTTTTCCACAATGAAGGAACAGGCTGAACCATCGGATTGGCCCATCCGTTCGACATCATATAATCGAGCAGGAAACTATATCCATACTTCTTAAGATCCTGCGCTGCGGAGACAACATATTTAATATCCTGAGTAAGGCGGCCTGAAACCGGTTCGTTGCAGATCATGATCCTCCCCCAGTTGTACCCATGTTCTCTGAATATCTGCAAACAAGGTTTCACCGTGCTATCGGTATCCATGAACTTATTGCCGTTGTCTTCCTGCTGCCTGACGAAGGAAACATCGAGGCCAAATGCGTATGAGTTTTTGTAAGGAAGATCCTGTGCCGTCAACAAAGACGGGACAAAGAGAAAAAAAATCAATTTCAGTATTCTCATTTGCGAATGTCTTTTGGTAACTAATAATTCTTATTACCTGCTATTTATCATCCCAATATCCTTTAACCAGGCTAAAAAGCTTTCGGACCAATACTTTAGCGATTCTCCTTTGGAAAAATCCATTGAAAAACCATGGGAGCCTTTGTTGTATATGTGCATTTCGGCTGGCACCCCCGCTTTTAACAAAGATGTATAGAAATCAATACATTTGGGGGCAGTAGTTAATTTATCATCGGCGGCATTGATGATAAAAACCGGCGGACAACTTTCTTTTCGAACAGTATAATTCTTAAAAAAAGCTGCATAAAAAAGGCCTGCAAAATTGGGTTTCCAGCTAACCGTGTCGGGACTTTCTTTTATTTCGTCGGCTACAGCAAGTTCAACCGCCATGAACCCACCAGCCGAAAAGCCTGAAATACCAATTTTATTAGGATTGATATTTAGTTTCGATGCATCCTTTCGTAAAGTCCTGATCGCTTGTTTTGCATCGTCGAATATCGCTGTGAAATACACATCATTAGGAACTACAGAATTTCCACTGCTATTTTTGGCATTCAAGCGATATTTCAACACCAACGATGCCACGCCCTGTTCTTTTAGCCAAAGCGCCAGGTCAGTACCTTCCCGATCGAACCAATTATCCACAAAACCGCCTCCGGGACAAATAACTACGGCTACCCCGGTTGCTTTTTCGGGCGATGGCAGATGCAAAACATAAGTAGGAACGGACACTTTCCGAAATACCCGGTTCTTTTTTGAAAGAGAATACGGATGTACATCGAAATTTTCCATCTCTTCGGCAGTAGTATGTTGTACGGGGTTATCTTTAATACCCAATGGCCACAACAGTTTTTCATCGGATGCTTGTGCATAAACTGTAAGTTGCACGGTTAGCAAAAGACCAACTGCCAAAAGAGCGATCGACAATTTTTCAAGGTTCATAGTGCATATTTATTTTACAGCTTTGACAGAAATTCATTGATCTCTTTCACTGTGTTTTCTAATTGATCGTGATGCAAGTTGTGTGCTGCTCCATCCATGTGCACCAACTTAACCCTTGGCAGGTCTTTCACAGTCTCTTCGTTGGCCTTGCGGACTTCCGGCGATGCATCAGCTTTCAGGACAAGTGAGGGGACGGTGATCTTTGCCAATGCTTCTCCTGTGCTCATGGTGCCCCTCATCGCTTGCGATTGCTCTTGCGTGTATGATCCGTGGTACTGTTTTTTTGACAACGCCCAATATTTAACATCCACGATGCCCCATTTAGGATTGTCCCTGGTGCCTTTTTCTACCAAATCTTTGAAGGTATAGTTATTCTGTTTCACCAAAGTCTCTGGATCACCAAACATATTATAGGAGAGGCGGTCAGGCACTGAAGATTGATTTTGCTGAGTTCGTGGTGGGGCACTTGGACGGGTATTTGGAACAGGAGGACGATCTCCGGCATTTTTTCGGGGAAGCCCCGGATCAAGCATGATAACTGCCTTTGCCAAATCCGGATATTCAGCACCTACACGCATTACGGTAGCTGCACCCATTGAATGTCCTATAAGAATGGGCTTCTCAAAATTCATAGTTTTCACAAAACCTACTACATCTTTAATCAAGGTCTCACCATCATCGGAAGAGGTAAAAGGATCTGACAAGCCGTGTCCGCGGGCATCAAGCATGTATATGTCATAAGCGCCTTGTAATTTCCATGTTAGCGTTGTCCAGCAGAGGCCATTATCAGTTACCCCATGAACCATTACAATCACCGGTTTCCCAGGTGCAGGAACAGCATGATAATAGTGGATGCGAGCCCCATTGTCGTAAACAAAACCATCAGACCAGCCATCAGGAATTCCAGGTGGGTCGGCGGCAAATGCGATAACCGGTAAAAAGGTCAATAACCATAAAAACTTAATTCTTAATCCGATTTTATTCTTCTTAATATTTTCCATTTTAGTTTCTTTTTATGATTTGTGAAAGTTTGATAACTTTGTGATGGTTATTTGAAAATTTTCGTGGTAAAATTGTATAGGTCGTGCCTCCATACATACATAGTGTGCCCCCCGTCCATCTCGCTAAACTCTGATTTAATACCGTATTTCGTGAAAATAGCCTGTGTCGGGGGAGTATTATTTGAAGCCATGTCAGCTTTTCCGCCTGTTGTAAAAATAAAATACTTAATATTCTTTTTTAAGATTGGAGCTACAGCCTTCACACGTTGGTCATACTTTTCAAGTGATTCAGGATTTCTTGTAAACCATCCAGAACTCATGACATTGACATACGCAAACATATCGGGATAGTCCACCAGAGTTTCCAGCAGTTGTATCCCTCCCATAGAAAGCCCCGCAATAGCCCGGTGTGGGGCATCTGCCAATACCCGGAAGTTAGCTTCAATAAATGGAATGATGTTACTTCCCAAGTCATGAGCAAAAATTTCAACTGGAATACTGCCATCAGGCATAACAACAATCATCTGCGTAATTTTTCCTTCAGCAAACAAATTGTCAAGAATCCATCCTGCTTTTCCTTGCCCCGGCCAGTTGGTATCATTGTCTCCGCCACCATGCATTAAGTATAGGACAGGAATTTTTTTATCGTTTGAAAAATACCGGGGAGGTGTCCATACAAACATCCGCCTTGTTGAATTTGTAGCTTTTGATTCATAATATACGATCGACATAAGGCCATGGGGGACATCCTTTTTCTGCCAGAATAAGGATTCGCTTTTAGGCACAAGTTCTACCATGGGGCGGAAATCTGCAGCCATTGGGTTTTTCGGATCAATGACGTTCATTCCGTCCACCTTGAAAACGTACCGGTAAGCACTTGGATTGATATTTGGACCTGTACTCATGGTCCATACGCCATTGTTGGCCCGTTCAATTTTTTCAGCTTTGAGGTCGCCTCCTAATTCAACAGACTTCGCATCAGGAGCATAAAGCCGGAATGTTGCACTGCCATCATTGTTAACAACAAATGACACCAGGCTATCATTAGGAGTCGGGATTCTGTTCCGGATTCCGAAATTTTGGGCATCTAAATGCAAAAACCAAATCTGGCAGCCAAGTATCAATAATAAACGGTGCCATTTCCCTGGATGGCTGATAATTTCAGGGAGATGATCAGATAAAGCCAGGGAGCCAATAAGCGATTGCTGGATTCTATTTTTATTGTGTTTCATCAGTTAAATTAGATTAGTGATTAATTTTTAAATTCTCATCATTAGTGTCCATTAAAAAATAAAATTTGTTCTTTGAAATCATTGAAAATCTACATTTTGCAAGCTATTATTTGAATTGATTATGTTCGTTGGAAAATTAACACCCAACAATGAATCAAGGCATATATGTGTTCGCACAGATAGTTGAATTTCTCCCTCAACGGATTTTCGATCGTATAGTTGAAAAGTATGAAGGCAATAAGTATGTCAAGCATTTCACTTGCTGGAACCAATTGCTTTGTATGCTCTTTGGTCAACTCACTAATCGGGATAGTCTTCGGGATTTAATGGTTGCTTTGAATGCTCATAGTAACAAATCCTACCACCTGGGTTTTGGAAAAAACGTTACAAGGAGCAATCTGGCTAAAGCCAATGAAACGAGAAATAGCAAAATATTTGAAGAGTTTGCTTATCACCTTATTGATATTGCCAGAAGGAACAGAGCTAATGATGATTTTGAGATCAAAGGAACTGTATATGCTTTTGACTCATCAACCATTGATCTCTGTTTGAGTGTCTTCTGGTGGGCAAAGTTTCGTAAAGCAAAAGGAGGCATAAAACTACATACTCTTTTTGATATAACGACTCAAATACCTGCTTTCGTGCATATTACTCCTGCAAAGGTGAATGATGTAAACGCAATGGATTATCTTAATTATGAGCAAAATGCGTATTACATCTTTGACAGAGGTTATGTCGATTACACGAGACTGTTCAAGATAACTCAACATTCAGCCTTTTTTGTTATCCGTGCAAAATCAAACCTTCAATTTAACAGGATATATTCTCAAAAGATTGACAAGAGTTCTGGTGTATTATGTAACCAAATTGGCAAACTCAAAGGATTTTATATTTCCAAAAGGTATCCAGACAAACTTCGCAGAGTTAAATTTCACGATGAATAAACCAATCGAACATTCATTTACCTAACCAATAATTTTGATATCACGTCCGTTCAAGTGGCCTTACTATATAAAAATCGTTGGCAGATAGAGCTCTTTTTTTATGGAAAGTAAAAGATTATGTAAAGTATTTAGCATTTACCTTCTTGAAAGGCCCTAAACACGTTGTTACTTTCCATAAACACTTTCCATAAATATTATTGTTTAATTTAATAATGAGCATTATGCTTGAGCTAAAAGTAGTAAAATAAATAATGTCAAAAAAGGAGAAGAACTGCTGGGTGTAGTTTAAGTAAACTGATTATCAGGCTTATTATCTGCTATGTTTGATCATAATATATTTTTATGATAAAGTAACCTTGTTCAGTTTATGGCTCAATCTGCTTCATCTGAAGAAAACTTTAAGAATTAGCTCTAAGATTTATGTAAAGTAATATTGTAAAGTAGTTGCCTATTTATAATGGTTACAGCACTATTTATCGATGTTGCTTTACATAATCTTTTACTTTCCATAAAAGAAGTTATGTAAAGCTTTCCATAACATCTTCAAATGGATTAAACAACATCTGAAAATAAAATCTTTTTGGGGTACTTCTCAAAATGCTGTTCTAATCCAAATTTATTGTGCTCTTATTACCTACTGTCTGGTTTCAATCGTAGGGAATGAGTTGAAAATATCAAGGTCTACCTACGAAATATTACAGGTAATTGGGATATCACTTCTTGATAAAACTCCTGTAAATGAGCTTATTGCAAATGTAGATTACAAAGATGTCAAAGAACTTAACTGTCACTCAGATTATTTTAACTGGACAGTAGTGATAACATATATCAAAAAATACTGGCAATCCAGTTTTCATTTTATCTTCATAAGTTTAAAATTGTCAATTTCAATAGTCGCTGAGGCAGAAACCCCAAGCTGGACTGTTGCATTATCGACTGGCACTGCAAAGTTAACTGATATGGTTTCCCATGAATTATAAGGGCCTGGGGCTAGAGTACTATCAGTTTGATCACCGATCTTTGAATAAAGCCTGGTATTACTTCCGGTATTGGGTTTCAAATCAACTGTTAAGGTATATTCTCCTACGGGCAAAGTAATATCCTGATAAAAGTTAGTGGAACTGCCTGTATCTGCTGCAATTGAATAACAGAAGTACCCGTCACTTGCGTTTGTGTTTTTTTGTATCATACGGCCATTTATGAGCTTCGCCTCCGCCTGCCATGCCAGCGGTATATTGGCACCTACTTTAGAATTCCAGCCCGCGCCTTCTTCAAAACTTGCGTTTCCTATGGCAAAAGTAGCGTCGAACGGGGCGAATTGTGTCCAACGGCAAGTCCGCTCTGCAAAGCGGAGCTTCTTTGTAGCTTCGCCAATTTCTTTCAAACTCTCAAATGCATGTTTATCGAATTCGCTTTGGGCGCTACCAATTGCTGTTGAAAAATCGCTATGTCCCGAAGCGGAAGACAAACTAGAGAGCGTCTTTTGGGCCGATTGGATGTTATCAGCAAAATAATCGTACGCCAGATCGAGCGTATTGTCACTGGCACTGGTCAATAGAGCAGGATTTGCATTTAACGGTATTGAAATATTCTGCTTCCTGATGTCTTCGGATACCATCCGGGCAACAACGTATGCACCAAAATTGCATAAGTGGGTGTTGTCTATTTCCTTCGGTGGTTCAAACTGGTGAATTTTGTGCGTGCCAATCCAACCAGCTATGTTTTCCATCAGCCTGGTTTTCAATTCTATATCAATCAACTGAACTTTTAATTGCCGCGCTGTTTCGCGCGTTGCCTGAGGAAAATCGCCATGCGAGTCAACCATATTTTCATCGGCATCGAAGCTGCGGCGCACGATAGAGGTGAGCAGGATCGGCGTCGCGCCTTTCTCCCGGGTTTCGTACACAAACTTTTTCAGGTTCTCACGAAAACTTGTGGCAGGATCGGTATGCAGGGAAACATCAGTTTTCTCATCGTTATGGCCAAACTGAATAAGCACAAAATCACCTGGACGCAACGAATCCAGCACCGTCGTCCACCAGCCTTCGTCGATAAAGCTTTTGGTACTTCGGCCATTCTTGCCGTAATTCTTTACTTGTACTTGGTCAGTATTTACAAAACTTGAGAACAACATTCCCCATCCGCGCTCCGTGGTGTTAGGCGATTTCTCGGCCATTGTAGAGTCACCAATGGTAAATACCGTCTTTTTTTTCGCGTACAAATTTTGGGAAAGCAATATGATGCATAAAAACCACACAACCCGACTCCAATACTTTTTCCTTTTTCCTGAAGATTGATCCATGTCCATACTCAATTAAATTACAACTATTTTGCGTGTTTATAGCAGATTGTTTAAAAATTAGAACTACGTTCAAAAATCAAAAATTTACCCAAATCAGACAACTGTCTGTTGATTTTTTGTGCTTCCGGCAACCGCTTGAGGGGCGACACAAAAAATCTTAGAGATATGAAATATAAACGGTTTCTAAGATTTAGGTGAACCTTAATGATCAGGATTTATTTCCTGGCAAAGTAAAGTTGTGACTTTTCTTCCTCTTATTCACATACAAAAGTTAATTTTTCATTTTTAGACAATTTTCAATACAGGGAAGACAAATCTCTTTGTCTTCCCTGTATTGAAAAATTTAATTCTCGTAGCCTGGGTTCTGTTTCAGGTTCGGGTTTTCACTGATCGCTGATTGAGGAATAGGATAAAGTACCTGATAAGGTTGCGCGTTAACACCTCTATTAACTGCGCTTTGGATAAATTTTCCATGACGAATCAAATCGTTCCGGCGATGAGCTTCGTTGTATAATTCGCGGCCACGTTCATCCAGAATAAAATCATCTAAGCTTTGCTTTGTAAAATCAGCCAATTTAATTTCCGTTGCTTTTGCTCTTCTGCGTATTTGGTTGATTAATTCAATACTCTCGGCCGTGGGGCCATTTAGCTGATTTAACGCTTCTGCTTTTGACAACAATACATCGGCATAGCGGAAAACGACAAAATCATTACCTTGGGCTGCCGCCAGATGCTGAGGGTCTTCCGAATATTTCATAGGAATAGCCCCGACAGCCTTCGAATCTGTCACAGTACGAAAATCCACCTGATTGCCATTTACATCAACGTAATAACGGATAATAGTATTCAATCGTTGGTCTTGTGTTTCATATTTATCGTAATATTCCCAAGGCATTTTCAAGCCGCCCCAAACAGTCATAATCACACCCGTTTTGCTTTTCATTTGAGGCTTGGAAGGCAAGACACAGGCAAAATATGACCAGGAGGATGACGCATTGGAAGTAATCCTGGGGATCACAAAAATAACTTCTTTGTTTCCCGGGCCTTCGTTGGCAATATTAAAAACATCTGCATACGAAGGAAGTAAACCGTAAATGCCCATATTTATGATATCTCCTGCTGTTGTATTTGCTTCATTCCACATCTTTGAATCCAAGTAGATTTTCATTAGCAAGGTTAATGCGGTACCCTTATCTACACGTCCCCAATTCTCACTGGAAGACTTGTTTGGCAGCAAAGAATAGGATTCTTTTAATTCGTTAATCATAAAGTTCACGTAATCTTCTTTTGTCGGACGTACCGGCTTGTACGCTGTATAAACATCATTGGCCACTTTCGGATCTG
>JAUZOM010000152.1 GCA_030706465.1 Bacteroidota bacterium
CGACCCGTACTCCGTTTTTATGGATTTCGACCCAAGTGGATAAGGCATAATACATTACATACTTCCCTCCGATATAATGAAGATCGGGAGCCCAGACACTGCCGCCTGGTAACCACGAAGGATAGTTGCTGCCTGAAAATACATTTCCTCCCTCAGTCCAATTTACCATGTCGGTAGATTCTAATATTTTCGTTGTGGTGGAATAGACATAGAACTTCCCGTCGCGCGCCCTGATCACGGTAGGATCAGGTGCGTCCCCCTTATATACCGGATTGGTATAGGTACTTGAACTCGTGCCTCCAAATATTGGTGCATTAATATCTTTTGACTTTGAGCAACTCAAGACACCTCCAAGCAGTACTATAAGTAATGCATACTTTATATTATTCAATTTTTCCATTGCCTTTCATTAATATTAATAATCGTTGTTTCTTATTGTACCATGGTAACTTTCATACTGTGCAGGTCAACCTTGACTGTCCAAACTCCGGTAACTCCTGGTATAAATTTGTTATCCCCAGATAAATTATTTACTCCTCTAACTCCGGCATCCAACCAAACATTGCAAGGATTTACGTTTGTTGTAGAAACAGAGACAATTTCATACCACCATTGGCCAGGTACCGTAATTATCTTAAATTGAGTATTGCCCCCATTGAAATTAGTTTTCAAGGTCCAGATTTCAGGATGATTCTTCAGATCGTTCTGAACGAAGGGACAGTTGTTACGACCATTGTTCCATCCTGCAGGGACGGCATCTCCGGCAGCCCACATACCTCCATAAGGCAATTTATATACATCGAGACAAACTAATTTCTTATCCGCTAAATTAACCGTGATTTCATAATTGGCGGTCTTCGTAATATTCAGCATAGTTGCTCCAGATTGGGCCAAAACCAACTTTGAATTGTCGTTGACATCCGGAACATAAGCCGGCCAGGTATTGTTCATGTCGGAAGCGAACCGGATTTGTGTACCTGCTGTTAACGTACCGCTCCAGTGGAAGTAATCGGAACCATCATCTAGGTTATCCATCGGACTGACTGTTTCCGAACCATTGGCTGAAGATACCATATAGAACGCATGATATACCGGCGTTTCTGCTATGGACGCAGTCATTTTGTTAAGATTGACTGTGACATCGTAAAGACCGGCTTCAGTGATGGTAAAGTGTTTACCCGCATCTGTTTTCGAATAAGTTAATGTATTGTCAGTGCTACCTTTCACAAATGCAGGATTACCGCTGTTCTTGTCGGTAGAGAACCAATACTCGCAAGGAGTTAAAGAGCCTGACCAGTGGTAAATGCTGTCATCTTTAGTCGTTCCCATGGTTATTATACGGTTCACTCCGCCTGCCTGAATCCAAATATACATGATATCCTGAGTGTCGTACCCGGCAACTTTGATCTGTACTTTCGAAGTTTCAGGTTTCATATAGGTCTTTGAGGCAACAACATTAGCAATGACTTCTCCCACAAGGTTTACCTTATCACCGGGATTGAATCCCCAGGATGCTAGCAGGTCGTTGATCTGTCGATTTGTCCAGCTAATGGAACGCGTTCCCGCATCAATTTTTACCAGTTCGCTTACCTGATCTTTGGCATCAGCATTATACAAGCGGAAGTAATAAGTCAGCTGAGTATCCGGACCACGGTCGGTAGCTTCATTCCAGGTAAATTTAACGGCTTCCTTATCCTGATATGCCCGTTCCAGCGTAATACTGTCGGAAGAAGCAGTTACCTTCATCTGATCATTGGGCGCATTCAGCGTATAATAATCGGGCTCCTTGTTGCATCCTGCAAGAACAGATATCAAAAACAGAAGCAGGTATAATTGTTTCTTTATATTTATTTTCATTTTCATGGCTATATTATCTAAATGTTTGAGTCTTTAATTCCAGAAAGGAGATTGAATCAGGTTAGGATTTTTATCTATTTCGTCAATATAAACAGGGAACCAGTAATTAGCTTTCTTCCAAACACGGGTCTGGTATACAGTACGCTGATAGAAATCTGCTGCATTGGCCCCTGCAAAATTCATCCCGTAGTCATCCCCTGTCACTTCCGGTAAATTTTCTGCATCTTTCCAACGGCGGATATCGTCCCAGCGCGTACCTTCGCAACACAATTCTACACGGCGTTCCATTCGTACTATTTTGCGTATGGCATCCTGTGTGTCATCTACATGGATATAGTTTGCATCATCCGAAGTAACAGCCGCTGTAGTGTATTGGCGAACACCGGCGCGTACACGAATCTTGTTAAGATAGGTTAATGCTTCCAGTCTTGCCGAACTATTATCGTAAGCTTCATTTTCTGCTTCCGCATAATCCAAATAGGCGCCACCCAAACGATAGAGCCATAGAGGACGGTTACTCAACCAACTACCTGTCTTGTTGTTATCGAAAGGATATATTTTTTTACGGACCAAATAGCCGTTCTGCGGAGCATCATGGGTATAACCATTATCACTATGATTCTTGAAAAAATCGTATTTCCTGCCTGCCACACTATACCAGGAACCATTGTAACTTACCGCCGTATAGAAACGGGGTTCGCGGTTACAATACATATTGTAAGTTCCCGAAGCGGTTACTTCTCCTTTTACACCGGTTCCCTCATTCCAATTGGTAGTACGGGTTTCTTTTGCAGAAGAAAAACCGGTCTCTACATAACCACTGTTCGGATCGTTGATTGGCAAACCATTTTTAGTGAAGAAAGCATCCACCAGGCCCTGGTAAACACCCAAGCCGCCACCACCCCCAAATTCAAGAGTAAGGACTTTATTAGTATAAAATTGATAATTCGCGTATGCACTACTGGTACTGGTATATGGAAAAAGAATCTCTTTATTTCCACTGGTATACTTGGTAAAAAACATATCTTCGCAAGATTTGAACGGATCAATCGTACCGTCCTCATTATATTCGACATATAACTTATGACCGGCCTTTTCTGCTTCATCAATCAATAACTTGCAGGCTTCGGCTGATTTTATCCATTTGTTCTGGTCATAAGTGGTACTGAACAATTTTGTACCGTCCTTATTGGTATAGTTCTTATACCAGTCGTTTCCGTTGACCAGCGGACTGGCAGCAAAAAGCAACATTCTGGCACGTTCCGTCAGGCACATGACAGAAGTAATACGGCCATATTTTTCTGCAACAGAGTAAGAGGCCGGAAGCAGTTTAGAGGTGGCAAGCATATCTTTATCCAAATAGTTGACAATGGAATCGAAAGGTGTACGGCCAATCAACAGGTCGGATAATTTAAAATCGGACGGGGCTATATAATCCGGTTTAAAAGGAATAGGCCCGTAGGTTTTTGCCAAATTCCACCAATAATAATCTGCCAGGAAACGGCATTCTGCTTTCATATAGTCCACTTCTGTTTGGGTCAGGTCTTCTTCAGGCAGGGGTTTGACATTTTTTATGAACAGATAGGCTTCGCGTATTCTTCGTGGATAATCGGCCCAAAAATTACCAGCCCATGATGTATTCGGGGTCCATTGTCCGAAGATTTTTGGAATATTGGGCCAATCCCATTGCTGCCATCTTTTCGAAGGGGTGATATCGTCTGCAAAGATTTCCCAACCAATAACATTTAAATAGCCCTGCGACGGATTTTGTAATCCTGCGTAGACATAAGCCAGCGCATCTTCAACTTTGGTCCTGTTTTGGTAAACCATATCCATGGTCAACTCCGTATCCGGTTCTTTATCCAGGTAACTGCAAGAATTCAAAGAGAGTAGACAGAGGAATCCGGCTATGATTGTATTTATTTTCTTAAACTTATTCATATTTTTCATTCATTTAAAAATTAAGATCTAAACCAAACATCACTGAACGCATGGGCGGATATTTCAAACCGTCACCGGAAGCTAATTCAGGATCCCACATTTTGAATTTTGAAATGCAGAACAGATTGTTACCGCTTATATAAAGACGAATGTTATTGGAATGAAGCTTGTTGATCATAGATTTAGGCAAGCTATATCCCATTTCGATAGTTTTACAACGCAAAAAACTCATATCCTTTTTCCACCACGTAGAAGCACGGTAATTCTGTTGATTGGGCGATTCGGACAGGCGAGGCCAAAAAACATTCTGCGACTGATTTTCTTCTGTCCAACGGTCCTGATAGTTGGAATAGATATTTCCCAGCAGTCCCTGGCCGCTTCCTGGAAGGAAATACGAAGATCCTCCGATGATGCGGTGTGTATCGCCAACGCCCTGGAAAAATACATTCAAATCCCAATTGCGGAAAACGATGCTGCCGCCAAAACCATAAACAATCCGGGGATCGGCTGTACCGCCGATATATCCTTCATCCGCATCGGTAATGATGCCGTCACCATTCATGTCTTTATATTTGATATCCCCCGGGCGAACCGTGGCAGCTCCCACTGATTGAGCAGGGATACCGAATTTCAGGTTTCCGTTGGCATCAAAATCATCCGTTGTAAATAAGCGTTCTGCCTGAAGCCCCCAAAGGGTATTCATCGAACGGCCGGTTATTGCACGATATGTTCCTATCCTGCCTTCAGGTTCATCTATCTCATCAATTTTATTGATGGCATAGGAGAAGGTGGAACGGAGACCTACACTCCAGTCATTATCAATTTTTTTATTATAATTCAATGAGGCGTCAACACCTCTATTGGTCACTTTGCCATAATTTGCCCATGGAGTAGTGATGTAACCGGCTTGAGTAGGAATGGTACTGCGCTGCATAAAGATGTTTGAACGTTTTTCCTTAAACAGGTCAACCTGCAATTCGAATGCGCCGTTCCACAATCCGAGTTCATAACCAAGATCCGATTTCCATGAAGTTTCCCAAGTCAGATTGTTGACCCCTATATCCCCTTCGGTAATGCCGCTGCGATTAACCTGACCATTGTCACCCCATTGGTAAGAACCCTGGCCGGTATAAATTGTGGTTATATAGGCGAAACGACGGCCGCCGATATTATCGTTGCCGACTTTACCGTACGAACCTCTTAGCTTCATTTTACTGATAGTCCCTTTAAAGCTTTGCATGAAGGGCTCTTCCGAAATCAACCAACCTAAGGCCAGCGAAGGGAAAAAACCGAAACGTTGACCTTTGGCAAAGTTCTCAGAACCGTTATACCCGAAATTAACCTCAGTTATATAACGGCGATCATATACATAGGATAAACGTCCGGCAATGCCTTGCTTACGGTAAGGTTGAACGGAACCATCATCATAACTTTGTTGATTATAGAGGAACAAAGCATCTATATCGTGTTTTCCGAAAGTGCGGTTATAAGTCATATTCCCTTCCAGGTACATGTTCTTGGTTCCGTAGCCCCCACTGTTTGAGAAACCCAATGATTCATCTCCATAACTAAGGACAGTATGAGTCAGGTTACCTTCCTCATCCCTGCCGGTCGCGACATTGTAATACGTTGGATTCTGGTTCCGAATGCGGCCGCTATAATTATAGGAGTCGAAAGAGAAGGTGAATTTTGCTTTCAGTCCCGGGGTAAGCATCTTCAGATTCTGTTCGAGTGAAAATAAAGATTGGAGCTGTGTATTAATATTAATCTGGTAACCCGATTGAGTGCCTAGAGCCCAGGGATTAACACGATTTGCTATAACAGGGATGGTTCCGTCTGAATAACGTGCCGGATATACAATCGGACTTGTTGTGAAAGCATCAGAGAATAAATCATCAATGCTGCAATTGGGTGCATGACGGTTCTGCAAGTAACCGCCGACATTCAAACGCAGGGTAGTTGTTTTGGTAATATCCAAATCGACATTGGAACGCATATTATAACGGTTCAGTTTGATGTCGGTATCGTAAGGAAGGGTTTTATCTGTTGCAACAATACCTTGCTCATTATACAAAGATGCAACCAGAGAATAGCGTAAGAAATTTGAACCGCCGCTTACTGTCAGATTACTTCTGGTAGAATAAGCATATTTCTTGGTAATCTCATCCATCCAATTTACGTCAGGGTAAAGGTCTTTGTCGTATCCATAACGTGTTTTATCAATTTGTTCCTGCGAATAAGGCAGTTGCGACTTATCCTCTTTCAACTCGTTGAGGAGTTCCATATAATCGGCTCCGCCAATAAATTGAGGAAGTTGGGTAGGTTCCGAAATAGAATGTTCAACACGAAGATCCACTGTCGGAGGTCCAACACTGCCTCGTTTTGTATTAATGATAATGACGCCGTTAGCGCCGCGTACACCATACATGGCACTGGCAGACGCATCCTTCAGCACAGAGAAAGATTCAATCTCGGAAGGATCAATATTGTTTAAGTCACGTTCAATTCCATCAACCAAGACCAAAGGAGTTGTAGTTCCCGAGAAACTGGCTATACCCCGAATCCAGAAATTAGAATTGTCATATCCGGGTTCACCCGAACGGGTCACTGCAATCAATCCTGCAACCTGTCCGGCAAGGTTATTGGATAAGGAACGGGTTGAACCCACCTGCAATTTTTGGGGTTCCAGGGTTTCAATGGCACCCACAACCGATAATTTTTTCTGGCTACCATAACCCGTTACCACAACTTCGTTCAATGATTTTACATCTTCTTCCAGTATAACACTAAAATTAATTTCGTTGCCTACTTTAATTCTTTGGGTTTTGTAACCTATATACGAAAATTCGATAACAGAACTTTTATCGGGGACATTCAGGTAAAAATGCCCGTCTACATCCGAAACCGTATTTCTGGAAGTTTCTTCACCGACTACTTTTACACTTACACCGGGCAAAGCATTTTTTTCTTTATCCAGTACCGTTCCAGAAACCCGTATATCGTTGTTGGGAGACTTTCTGACAACCGGTTTGTTGTGAATCGTAATTTGCCGGTCTTTGATTTCATAAGTATTGTTTGTTCCCGCAAAGACTAAGTCCAATATTTCGCTTACAGATTTATTGACTGTATTTACTTTAACTTTGCGATTCAAATCGATAGTCCCGTCCCGGTAAACTATGATAAACTTACTTTTCTGCTCAATTTGTTTAAAAACCTGTAAAACGGTCATCTCTCCATGAATGGAAAAGATTTCCTCCTTTGTGCCAGATTGGGCTGCTGAAATGTTTTCTGTAGCGAATAGAAATATTAAAAATATCAGGAAAAAATTTCTTATTGATAAAAAAGGCATTACTTTAACTTTTATATGCCTATTAGTTAAGTAATTTTTCATACATTTAAAGGTTTAAGTTAGCGATAAATTTTAATCTTAAATTTCAGGTTGGAGGGGTTGTTGATGAACCAATTCAACCTGTTTTTAATTCTACGGTCCATTCATTTCCATTTTGCTTTTTTACATTTATTAGTAATAATTATTAGCCGTGATGCATTGTCTTTTAAAAAAATAATTTTAAAATAAAAAGTATTCTTTGCTTTGATCTGACTTGTAGTTTTGTACCTTTTAAGGACAAAATTTTTATTTTAATTAAATATGTTTTTGCTCAGGTATTTCAGATTGCCTATGGTTAGTAGTTTGAAAAATTTTACAGGTGCAAAGGGGACCCTCAAATCAGGGTTAAATTCTTGGAATCAGTTCATTCAAGCTTTTCTTGGCCGGTTAACCTCCCAAAAATTATAAGAGATAGTTGTTTATACCCGAAAATCCTCAAACAAACTTTATCATCTTGTTATAAATTAAAAGATTAATTGACCTCTTCTGTCACGTACAAATGAAAATGAGTCAGATCCATGTACTTTAACAATCTGGTACCTGTTTAAGATAAAGTACACACTTAAAAGTACTTTGTCCATCAATGAGGTAATTCAAATTTCAGGTATATCTTAAGGATAAAATATCAGTAAAATTGATACTTACAGAAATACAAATCAATCAAATTTCAAAGAACAAACGTAATAAATTCAATATCAATGATTTATTGTATAATCAGCAATAAATAATAACAAACAAATTTTTAAAAATCATTTTAAATGGTATTCCCCATCCTTCGCAACAACTTTCGCCGGGATTATCGAAGCCAAATTTTCTAATACATCTTTCAAATCTTCCCGTATATCCAACTTCCCACTAAAAGTAACATTAGAAATTTTCGGGCTGACATCGATTTTCTTCCCATAATGCTGCATTAATTTATCTGCAATGTTTTGGATAGACTCCTCATGAAATTCATAGTATCCATCTACCCAACTGATATATTGTGACACATTAACATTCTTTAATATTTGGACATCCCCGGACTGTTTGTATGAAAGCATTTCTCCCGGATTTAATATTCTTTGCAATTTATTGCTGGTTTGTACCTGAATCCTTCCATGAACCAAAACCACAGTGTGCAACATCTTCCCGGCACTGGTGCAAACATCAAAAGCTGTTCCCAACACCTGTACCTTCATACGATCTGTTCTGACCACAAAAGGCCTTAATTTATTGTGAGAAACCTGCAAATAAGCTTCTCCTTCGACATATACTTCACGCTTTCCCTTAGAGAAAGCTACGGGAAATGCCACCCGGGTATTTGCATTAACGTTCATTCGGGTACCATCAGAAAAAACAATGTACGAACGCTTACCGGCAGGAACGATCAATTGATTGTACGTATTGGTTCCCCCCTTTATTTTTTGCACAGACTTGGAATTAATAGCAAGCATACCATCACTGGTATATTTCACTTCACTTTCTCTTCCGGCAATTTTTATTTTTTTATCATCGGACAATATCAACTGTACATCACTACTACCATTAATCGCTGTTTGCTTTGCTTTTAGAATATAATCTGCTAATCCGTATTGTGTGGAGGTTGAATTCGTATTATGCCACCAGGTGGTGACAGCAAAAAACAATGCTACACATGCGGCAATATTCGCCACTCCCCAATAAAAAGTTCTCTTAATTTTACGGGTTTTGTCAAAAGCTGTATTTCTATCCTGTACTTGTTTCCACAATCTGTTGATTTCATCATTCGACAATCTTTTCCCCTGACTTTGAGAAACGGCTTTCAAAAAAGAATGAGCGCGATGAATTTCTTTCCCCAACTGTTGGTCATATAATTCCAAGTCCGCCCAGAAATGCCTGCTCTCTTTAGTCGGATTTAATTCGGAATCAAGAAAATAAGCATCATTCAACAGATCAACTACTGTATAATGTAAATATGACGATCGTTCTTTCATTCTTTTTTTTATTATTTAAGACAAAGGAGATTCATATTTCTACTCACTTAGTAGAAAAAAATTTAAAATATTTTATGTTGACATTCTTATCCAACAATGCCAATCCGGCCAGGAGACTTAAAACAAAACTGTCTCCTTTAGGAGAAGCTCCCAAATATCAAAATTTTGCTTTTAGGATGGGAAACCTTGCTCGAGGAAAATGAATTGCTGAGCAAAATAAATAGAAGTTTTCAGGGGCGGCAAAAGGCTAAATCGTAGATTCAGCCCCCAGGGAAATACTTAACAATAGAAGGGACATAAAGGATGCCCCATATATTTCGCGCAATTCAGATAAAGCCCGTTGAAGTAAATTATAAGCAGATTGATATTTCAAATCCATCAATTCACAAATCTCCTCATATTCAAGTCCTTCATAAAAACGGTAATAAATGATTTCTTTCTGCCTGGAGGGCAAATCATTAAGTACGTGGGACAGGGTCTTTCCCCGGGATTTTACCGTTTCGTTTTCAATAATCGTTTCTTCAATTGATAAATCAAAATCATAAGGTTTATCTTCTGAGACATGAGAAGAATAGACATTAAACCTTTGTCCTTTCTTAAAAAAATTGAATAAAG
>JAUZOM010000153.1 GCA_030706465.1 Bacteroidota bacterium
AATTTTGTATTTTTTTGTTACTGATCAAGAAATCACGGGAATAAGACTCAAAATCAACATTGAATTTTGAATATTAATATATGACAAATGTAAGAAATTAATTTTAAATTTAAGACGAATTGGTTAATTTTATTGAAATGATCTATATCATACCTGTCTATTTCCGTGTGCTTAAATGAATCTGATTTTACAGTCCAGAAACCTATATGCATTTATGTATTGGAATGTACTGATCATATTACCGGCCTGTTTTCAAAAGAATCATTTCTCTAACTGTATATTCCGGAATAATTTACTAATAAGCTATTCCAAATACGGTGAATGGGAACTTACCGGCATAAAAAAAGACGAAAATATTTTCGTCTTTTTTTATGCCGGTAAGTTCATGGTCAGAATGAGAACATCGCTCCTATCATCAGGTTTGTCCCCTGAACATCATATCCGTAGTAATTTTGATAGTGGTTATTAATCAGGTTATTTATTTTGCCGAAAAACGTCAGCCAGTTATTGTACGAATAAGATGCACCGAGGTTAATATCCACTTTATCGTGCATGGGAACAGCCACATCACCCAGTTTCGCAAAGCGTACAGCATCGTAAAAGAGGTTAGCCGACACATTAAAATTGTTGTTTATGCGAACGCTGGTATTCAGTTGGGTTTCGTACTTTGGCATATTCCAGGCATACTGTTGGTTGTCGACATTCCATCCATTATAAGCCCATTTAAATTCAACATTCACCAGGTCTTGAATAGTATAATTGGCCCGGATTCCCATTTTAAAATGCGAAGCATTGCTGTAAACGACGTTAAAACGGTTGCTGTAGATCGTTGTATCGGCTTGCTGCAGGCCAGTAGAATGATTTAAAGAGTATCCCTTATTCACATAGAAATACTGGTTGTCGATTTGTTTGTAGTCAATATAGGCATCCAGCGAGAGATTATAAAGAGGTTTCAGCTTAATACCGGCAAATAGATCAACGGGAGTATAAGTATCGGTCAGCCGGAGGTCTGAAAACAAATAGGGATTTTCTGTCATTATCTTATTCAGGGTATTCACCTCAAAGTCTCCGGTCAAACCGCCATAAAGGGATAAGTATTCCGGAATGGCTTTCCACTCGGCCCGCACATCGGCAGACGGGTTCATAAATTTTCCATGCACAAAGGACTGGCTGGATTTTAAACCCAACCTTACAGTATAATCGGGACGTTCAATGCTGTAATAAGGATTTAGGGTCAAGACCGAGTAATTCTTCCAAAAATTAAACTTCTGGATTTTATTGGAACTATATATCAGGTTGTACAATTCAAAATCCATCCCCAGACGGTTCTTCTCTGAAGGTGAACAGAATCCAACCTGGGTATGTACCAGATTTTCGGTCAGCCCGTTAATAGAACTGAAAAGTTCGTATTGCATTCCGGCCTGATAGCGCAGGTCAGTAGCCATAGGCAATGAACGGACACCTGCCATCACATTGAAACGTCGGAATGTTTCATCGTCAGGATTGACGGACAAGGTATTCGTGGGAGTGGAATTAATTCCTTCACGGCTTTTTTCGATATAATTCGACAGGTTATATTTTGAAGCCAGCATATTTAAATTCACGGTTGAATCAACACTATTGAAATAGTCTCCATAGTATTTAAAATGCTCATGCCCACCTCCTACTCCGGCATAAAGGTCAAATGTCTTGAAAATTTTATCAAACGATAAATTTGCCTTGGTGGTAGTATGCATTCGTTTGGTCTCAAAAGTAGCAAGATGATTCAACGAAAAGTCGAGTCGTGTATCGGAAGTATTAATAACCGGATACGCAAAATCGGCCAGGGTGTTTAAATAATTCCCAACTCCCAGGCGGGCATATCCATTATTACCATTTACATGTTTCTCCGGAGCCAATCCGGCAGCTTGCAGGGGGTGAATATTATAACCGGCATTAAGCGGTAAATTGAAATCGCTATAATATGCAGGTGATTTGACTACATCCGGATCCAACACCTGTGGCATGGAATTAATTTTTCCGGCATCATGAATCACCGGTCTATACTCCCGTTCCACCGATACATTCCGGTTGAGAATAGTGTCCTGGGCCTGTAATGAAGAGGCTGCACCAAGAAAAAACAAAAGGATTGCAGATAGGTATCTTGAGGTTTTCATAAGAATTTTAATTTTCCCTTAAGTCTTCACCATCTATGTAAAAACCTAAGGTTTAATTGGATGCTATTGAATTATGAAATTGATAATAGTTGTCTTTATTATTGACCGGTACTTGACTATTTATCAGGACAATGTTTAAAGGCCATCAATTGATAATGGTTTGTTTTTCACGCTGACTGATAGCATTCAACCTGTCTTTGATCAGCGTTTGAATATCATCGGCAACGGTATAGTTCTTTTGCAAACTAATTAAATACTGTTTAGCCTGAAAATCATTGTTCTGTTTGATATACACGTCGGCAAGCAAGACAAAACTACGAGCCAGCCAAAATTGATACGGCGTATTCTTTTTAGCAAAATCCATTACTTCGGCTTCGGCTTCGGTCATCTTTTCCTGCTCAAAATACAGATTTGCCAATAGGTATTTTGCTTCAGCCCCATTGGCTGTGCGGGTGTCTGCAGCCAGCACCTTCAGGTCGGAAGCGGCCTCATCCAGTTTATGGATTGCCAGATATGCCTTGGCACGGTTATAGATTGCTTCCGATTTCAATTCGTTATTCGAATGCGGATCGGACATAATTTCATTCACGATATTAATGGTTGTTTGATAGTCGTTGAGGAAATTACTGCATCGCAAGACCCCCAGTCTGCCCACATTTTTGTTTTCGTTGGTTTGGGCGGAAGTTTGCAGCTGCTTAAAATAAGTCAAAGCTGACGCATAATCTTTCTGATCGTAGGTAATCTCAGCACTCCGGACTGTGGCTTCTTCGGCATATTGGTTGCCGGTGATTTTCAGGAGGTTCTGGTAAGCTTTCAATGCTCCGGCTTTATCCCCTGTACGATAATAGCTGTCAGCCATATAATACTGGGCTATCGTGCAATATCGCCCACCCGGGCAGAACTTGTTCAGATAATTTTGCATCCCGGTAATTGCTTGGGGATAATTACCATTCATGTATTGTTTCTCGGAAGCAATATACGAAATTGAATCTTCGCGATTAGCGGTAGCATTACTTATTTTCAGTCCCAGTGTTTTCGTATAAGCCAGGTAGGAAGAGACATCGTTGGCATCGATATACACAGTTTCGAGACTTTCAAGCGCGGTGAACGACTCTTCAGTCCCGGGATATTTGGCAATCACATTTTTATAGGCGGCAATAGCATGTTCGTAGTCTTTTTCATTGAAGTAAATCATCCCAATCTCCAATGCTGCCTTACGGGCCAAATCACTGGCCGGCTGGCTATCAAGCAATCGTTGATAGGTTTCAACAGCTTTCGAATTATTTTCCAGCATCAAATAAGCACGTCCCTCTTCGTATAAGGCATCGTCGGTATATTCCGATTTCGGATACTGGCTGATAAGGCTTTCGAGCTTGGCGATCTTCCCCGTATAATTCCGTTGCAGGCCGGAGACATAGGCTGCCTGAAACAAGGCATAATCGGCCGTATTCGGACTCACCGAAGCAGCTTTTGTGTAGTAGGCCTGCGCTTTGGCAAAACTGCGCGCATTGTAATAACAATCGCCGATACGGTTCAATGCATCGGAATAAGTAGAAGCTCCTTCATTTGGTTCGGCATCAACATATTTCAGGAACCAGGCAAGCGATTCGGTATAACTCTTCCTGGAGAAATAAGCATAGGCCAACGAATAATTTGCGTTGGTCCGGTTTGCACTTGACCGGGCATACGGATTATTAAAGAATGCTTTTAAATCGGTAATGGTTTTCTCCGTTTGTTTGGTCCTGTAATAACTTTCGGCACGCCAGTAAAGGCATTCGGCAGAATACTTGCCGGTAGACGAACTTTGCAGCGATAGCGAAAAATACTCAATCGCTTTTTCCATGTTATTCCGGGCAAATGCTTCCGTTCCCAACTGATAAAGCAGGTATTGTTTTGTTTCGATAAGCTTGGCATTGGGCGATTTTATTTTCAAGATCGATTGATAAGCCGCTTCGTAGTTTTTGGAGGTCATGTACACGGAAGCCAGGTAATCGTATGCTTTTTCCGTATATTTTGAATCGGGGAATTCGGCCAGGTACTGTTCAAAGGCCGAAACGGATTCCCCAAAGGCGGAAGTGGTTTCGTAAGACGAGAGGGCATAGTTAAACAAGGCTTCTTCACGCACGGCTTTGTTGAAGTTGGTTCGTAAGGAAGCTTCATAAGCCAGGCGCGCATTTACCAGGTCATTCAGCTTGACGTACGAGTTGCCAAGGTGCAAATAAGCATTTTCTGTCATTTCGTCCTTTTCGGTGGTCGACTTAGACAAATAGAGAACGGAATTGAGATAATCCTTCTGTTGGAAATAGGACATTCCGAGTAAATACATATCATTGCGCAATACCTGTGGAAACAATTTTTCATATTTTGTCAAATAACTGATCGCTTTCGCATAATTTCCTTTCCGATAGGCTATTTCTCCGGCAATACGATAAACTTCCGCATTGTTCTTATTATCCGGGTTATTTTTAAGCAGGTTTTCGGTACGGTCGCTCAATTTATCATACTCCTTTTGGGCATAATAGATTTGTACAATATAGTACGGAACAATATTCTTGTAAGCCGGGGCATCTTCCATTTTCAGGAATTCAGGCAATGCTTCCGCATAGTTTCCGATGGAGTAAGCGGAATAGGCATAATAATAAGTTGCCGAAAGTTTATACCGTGTATCAAACTCTTTCAATTCCTTGAAGATTACCAATGACTGTTTGAAGTTTTTGGTTTCAATGTTGGCATATCCCTTGTTAAAAAGAAAATCAATACGCCCACGAGCTCCCAATTGTTGGTCCTTTACCTGATTAAAATAGGTCAATGCCAGCTTATAATCTTTCTTTTCGAAAATAAGGGTTCCGATCATGGCATTTGTCTCGTCCCAAAAGGGGGTGGTAGGGTATTTATCCAAATGGTTTTGCAACAGGGGCAGGGCGTCTTCCTTGCGCAATTCAAAGGCATCGGCAGCCAGGTAATAATCTGCTTCCTGAATCCGGCCGGCCTGGGTCGGTTCTGCTTTTTTCAGGAACTCCTCAAAGATCCGGTACGAAGCCGCAAATTTTTGGTCCAAAAAGAGTTCTTTCCCCTGATTAAACAGCTCATCGGGATGGGTAAAAATCAGGGTATGTTGCGCCACTACCCCACCACCGGTAAAAAGAATTATCAATAAACTTAAAACAATTATCTTTTTCATCATGCTTTTAAAATAATTCAAAATTAATAATGCATAATTCATAATTCCAAATCCAGACTTAAACAAATTACAGATCAACCAATTAAGCCTTTTGAATAAATATTCCTACAGCCTTTCTTACCGACTTCAACCCGAACAATTCGGGTTTTACCTCATTCAACGGGATGAAAAAACAGTCTTCCACATCATCCGATGGCCTCAGATCCAATGTATTTTCCAGCCGGCATTCATAAAACAAGTCCAGTGTTGGAACAGTCATCCCGCTATATTCGTATTCATTCGGCAACGAAAATAAATATCTCGCCCCGGTTACCCGGGCCTGTAATTCCTCTGCAATTTCACGGTTTATTGCCTCTTCCGCCGATTCATTTTCATCCACAAACCCTCCCGGCAGGTCAAAGGAGCCTTTCTCAGGTTCACGCCCTCGTTTGCAAACTAACAGGTCGCCGGATGTGTTTACAATAAAAGCTGCCACAGCAGCCGAAGCATTGACATAGAAAACAAAGCCGCAATTCTCACAACGTTTTGATTTTACATTGTTTTGAATAAATTTAGCCGATCCGCAAGCCGGACAGTGTGTGAATAATACTGAAAAATGCATAAGAAATCAATTTGATTATGACTTGAGGCAAAGATACAATTTATTCATGACCGGACAAATCAAATTTGACCGGAGACTACGGTAAAAAACGGGGAAAGTCCCGAAAACGGCATAGACTAAGGCGCAGGCCCTACCTGCCCCATGAAAACTTCAAACTTTTCAGTGCCCGATATGCCGGATGTTATTTTTTAAACGTAAAAAACAGACAGTTGTTATATGAAATTTGTTGCAGGTTTACTCTTCTTGTTAATAACTTTTATCTAAACAGTTTATATAATTGCGTTTAAAGCACTATTTTTGTAACAAAAAACTGAAAATTATGAACCGTAAATTATTATTTCCGGTGGATGATGAGTCTAGCGATATTGTCAAAAGATACGAACAATTTCTTTCGGGCACTGCTCCCGGATATTTTGATGTGGAAGAGCTGGAAAACATTGTAGAATACTACTTACGCAAAGGACGGACCAAAGATTGTACCAAAGCATTGGATCTCGGACTTAAATTGCATCCAAATAACACGGCGCTTAAGACAAAGCGTGCTAAAATATACCTCGCTACCGGCGATGATTCAAAAGCATTCCGGATCCTCGACAAACTGACCGAATCGAACGATTATGAAGTCGTGCTGCTTAAAATAGAAGTATTGCTTAAACTCGAACGATCCAAAGAAGCCGGCATGCTGGCCGATAAACTAATTTCGGAGGAATCGGATGACATGGATAATGTTTGCCTGGATATCGCTTACATCTACCTGGGACAGGGAGATTATACAGCAGCGTTGCAATTACTCGAAAAGGGAGATCAGTTCAATGACCAGAATGCCGAATTACTTTATGAACTGGCCTTTTGCTATGAACAGAATGATAATTTCTCCAAAGCAATCGCTACAAACAACCGGATTATTACAATCGATCCGTTTGCCAATGAAGCCTGGTTTAATCTGGGACAGCTTTATTTTGCCTTGCAGGATTTTACAAAGGCGCTCGAAGCGTATGATTTTGCACTGGCCATCGACGAAAATGATTCGCTATCGTGCGTACAGAAAGGCCATGTGCTTTTCCAACTCGATCAGTTTGAACAGGCCATCGAAATCTATCAGGAATACAAACAAATGACATCATACAGCTGGCAAACCGATATCTTTATTGCCGAATGTTATGAAAAACTGGAAAAGTATGAAGAATCCATTTCGTATTACCGGTTTTCGTTGGCTACCCATGCCGATAACTACGATGCACTCACCGGCATTGGGATCTGTTTGTTGGAACAGGAAAAGTATGCCGAGAGTATGACCTATATCCGGCAAGCGCTGGCGATTAATAAAGATGCCGCCGACTCCTGGGTCTATCTGGCCGAGGGATATGTCGGGGTGGATGACATTGATAATGCGTTGGTGGCTTATATCAAAGCGATCGCTATTGATCCCGACCAACCCGATACCTTGATGGCCATTGCCAATATTTGCCTGGAAAGAATGGAGTTCGACCTGGCCATAAAATACTATCTGGCAGCCGAAGAGTTAGATAATAACCTCGAACTTGTCAATTTGTTCATTGCGGTATCCTATTACAAGAACGGGGAACTGGATAAAGCAATCACTTACCTGCGCAAAGCCGTAGTCGAAAATGACACGGCAGGGTCTTTGTTCCTTGAATTATGCCCGGAAGCAGTTAATTTAAACCTGTTGGATTGATGTGGTTTCTACCCGTATCGGTTGGCAAACAACAAATACAGGCATTAAAAAGAATCTGCTTACCGGTTTTAAACAACCGTTTTCCTTTAAATGCCGACTGGTGTATTCAACGCTGTCAAGCATTCTTTTCTCAATTATCAACTATCAATTAGTCACTATGTTTAAAAAGATTTTATTCGCTTTTCTCCTTCTTTTTTCGATTACGGCATTAAAAGCAAATCCTGTTGACGTCCCCGTAAAGCCAGCTACCGAATCTCTTTCATTTATTCAACATATTGAAGCCTGGTATAAAGACAATACCAATTATTTCAGCATTACAGCCCTTATGGCCTGTGAAAGTTCCATTCTGCCGGTTCCTTCCGAAATCGTGATTCCACCGGCCGTTTATGTCGCATTGGAACCGGATAGCCAATTGAATATTTTTCTGATCATTCTCTTTGGAACGATCGGTGCACTGGTTGGCGCATCTTTCAATTACCTTATGTCCATGTGGCTGGGGAGGTTTGTCGTCTATAAATTTGCCGACAGCAAAGCTGGCAAATTATTCTTGCTGAGTAGCGAGAAAATACAGAAAGCCGAGGTCTTTTTCAATAGCCACGGTAAAACATCCACCTTTGTCGGAAGATTTATTCCGGTGATTCGCCACCTGATTTCTATCCCTGCCGGATTAGCCAAAATGAATTACCTCAACTTTATTCTTTTCACTGCGTTGGGTGCAGGACTCTGGAACTGCTGCCTGGCCGCCCTGGGATATCTGGCGCATGGCCAGCAGGAAATGATTAATAAGTACAGTCATCAAATCTCGTTTATCTTCCTAGGGATCGGGATCATCATACTGGCTGTGTTTATTTATAAATCCGTTCAAAAAAAGAGAGCGAAAGCATGAAAAAGTTCGGGTTAATCGGGTTGCCTTTGGTACATTCATTTTCAAGGAATTATTTCACAACCAAATTTGAGCGTGAAGGAATTGATGCTAGCTATGAATTATTCGAATTGAAGGATATTGAAGAACTCACGGCTTTGATAAAAACACCGGACCTTTGCGGATTAAACGTCACCATTCCCTACAAAGAAAAAGTTATAGCCTTTCTGGATGAGTTGGACGAAACCGCTTCCGAGATTGGTGCCGTGAATGTGATTAAATTTATTCGCAGCAAGGAGACATTGCGGTTGAAAGGTTATAATTCCGATGCCATAGGTTTTGAGACTTCACTCCTGCCCGTTCTAACGGCGCACCACAAAAAAGCCCTTATCCTGGGAACCGGAGGTGCTTCCAAAGCCATCGATTATGTGCTTCGGAAGCAGGGTATTGAAACGACCTTCGTTTCGCGCACTTCAAAGCCGGGCATGCTCACGTATTCCCAATTAAACAAAGACCTGCTTTCCGATAATTTACTGATTGTCAACGCTTCCCCGGTCGGCACGTTTCCGCATCAGGATGAGTGCCCGGCTATTCCTTATCAATTCCTGACGGCCGGCCATGTCTTATTCGACGTGGTGTATAACCCGGCCGAAACATTATTTCTCAGGAAGGGCCGGGAGAAGGGGGCTGTCGGGTTAAACGGCGAAGGCATGCTGACCGGGCAAGCCATTGCCGCCTGGGAAATCTGGAACGCAAAATAATGAGCCGGCTGCCGGATAGCCGGTTATCGGAATTCAACCGGAAACAGCATAAAATCCCCGCCCAATAAACAATTCTCCTCTCCCTTTCCGTCCGATACAACGATCCACATCGGGCAGCCTCGCGGAAGGTATTACTGCCCGCTCTTCTTCCCGGGCCATTTTCAAACGCTTATACCATATGAATATATAATATGATCCAATTTGTATAGTTTGATTTTTTTTATTATCTTTGGGCTATAATATAAATACATATGGCACTACCCAAAGTTATAGTCATAAAAGAGACAGAAAAGGAGATAAAGCATCTTCTTAAAGTATCTACTCCCTTTATCGCCCAAAGGTTAAGAGTGTTGTTGATTCTCAAGCAATATGAATCAACAGGGATTTCTAAACGAGAAGCATCCCTGCTTGCAGGAGTATGTCCC
>JAUZOM010000154.1 GCA_030706465.1 Bacteroidota bacterium
AAAGAAAGAAAACAACCTGCCCGTACATATTGTCAACAAATTGCCGGAAGATATTACCGACACATTTACCGCAACCATTCATACAGAAAACCGTCAGGCCACATCGTGCAACCACTCGGCTACACACTTGCTTCACGAAGCATTGCGCGAAGTATTGGGAACTCATGTGGAACAAAAAGGTTCCTACGTAAGCCCTGATACGTTGCGTTTCGATTTCTCGCATTTCCAGAAAATGACCAAAGAAGAGATCCGGGCAGTTGAGGCTATTGCTAACCGCAAAATCCGTGAAAACTATCCGTTACACGAACAACGGGACACTCCAATTGCCGAAGCACAGGCAATGGGAGCTATGGCTTTGTTTGGTGAAAAATACGGAGAGACAGTCCGGGTTATTCAGTTCGGAACTTCTACCGAACTTTGCGGGGGAACGCACGTTAAAGCCAGTGGCGAAATCGGCATGGTACGCATCCTGTCTGAAACATCCATTGCTGCCGGAATTCGACGAATTGAGGCCATTACCGCAAAAGGCGTTGAAGAATTGCTTGATAAACAACAAGATTTCTTATCCGAAGCACGTGAATTCTTCAACAACACACCGGATCTGCTGACGGCAATCCAGAAATCAATCGAAGAAAACAGCGAATTGAAAAAACGGGTGGAAGATTTTATGCACGAAAAAATAATGAATTTACGCGACAATCTTATCAAAGAAGCTAAAGTCATTAACGGTATAAAAACGATACATGTAAATGCTGAATTGCCGGCCGATGCGGTCAAAACACTGGCATTCCAGATACGCAATGTCGTGCATGAAAAATTGTTCTTTGTAGCCGGCTGTATTTTTGACGGAAAGCCATCGCTAACGATCTTGCTTTCCGACGATTTAGTTGCCGGAGGTATGAACGCCGTGAACATTGCCCGTGCTGCAGCCAAAGAGATACAGGGTGGCGGAGGCGGGCAACCGTTCTTTGCTTCGGCAGGAGGTAAAAATGCTGCAGGGATTCAGAATGCCATAGAAAAAGCACTGGAAGCAATCAACTAAGTTCATCCGGAGTACGGCCGGGAGCCGTTCTCCAGACTAATTCTTCCAGACGGGATGGCTTCACAAGTCATTCCGTCTGTTTATGTTTTGAGTATTTCATCTAAAATTACAGAATAAAAGATATTAAACCAACTATAAACCTGTTTACCCAATACGGTATTCAACATAAATATGGTGAAAATTAAATTTACAACACTACTGATGCTTATGCTGCTCATTCAGTCCTGTTCAGTCAAAAATAATTTACACAAAGAACCCCCCGTCGAAATAAAAGAAGCAGAAAAAATCTGGGGAATTGATATTTCGCATTACCAGGAGATCGTTGATTGGAATAAGCTGCGAGAACAAGAACCGGGCTTTATCTTTGTAAAAGCCACCGAAGGCAGCACCTTTCAGGATCCCAAATACACAGAATACTACAAAACAATCCGGAAATTAGACATTCCGGTAGGTTCGTACCATTTCTTTACCTACAAGACTTCAGGAAAAGACCAGGCAAAAAACTTTTTGTCCGTCGTAAAGTATCAGCATGGTGATTTGCCGCTGGTACTTGATGCTGAATTTGCAAAAACAATGCCGGAGAAAGGAATAGTAAGAAAGGAATTACAAGAATTCATGACGATTGTTTACAACAAAACCGGGATCTACCCCATAATTTATTGCGCTTATAAATACTACAACACCTACCTGAGAGACTGCCTTCCGACAGATTGTAAACTCTGGATTGTGGATTATAAAAGCAAGCCCGACTGCAACTGGACATTCTGGCAAACAACCGAAAAATACAAAGTCGGAGGGATTAAGGGATATGTAGACTTCAACCTGTTTTACGGTTCGAAGAAAAAATTGAAAAGCCTGCTGTATTAAGATTAGATTTAAACTTATCCAAAGGTTAGAACTTTGGATCACTAGCCTTTACTTCTTTGGTTACTTGGTGTTCCCAACTTAGCAGAACTCTATTAGTTGTCGATAATATCATGGAGAATTTACCGGTTGAAGATATCGTATTTTTTCCAAGGATGATGTCATTGCCAAATTCACTATAGCATGTTATTTTGTTCTCTTCTGTTGACACATATTTAATTGTTGATTTTATTTTAAGAACAAACAGGATTTATTTTTGCCTGCTCATAAAGGTTTTTGGCTTCCGCTCCCTACTCTTTTTCGGCTTTTCGGGGACTCTCCGTTGTTTTATTAACAAGTGTTTCCATTGAATTGAAAACCTCTGCTAATCCTTCTATTACTTCTTGCTGTAAATAGCCTGGATAGGAGCTAATCCTACGCCTGTCCAATGTCCAATTCCACCTTCAATATTTGTTTTCAAAACATTACCATTAAATGCAACGGGATTATTCTTATTATTCTGATCTGTAAAGATGCTATTCAGCACTTCAAAAGATTGTTTATCTATTGACCCAATTTTCACAAATAAAGTGTCTGACAAAGCGTATTGACGTAGAGGCCAATTATCATAAAATTTCGCAACCTTGTTAGTAGATAGAATATTCCCTTCATACGTTCTATTAAGCTGAACATCACAGGATGATGCAGATGGTGGCATGGAAAAAAGCTGAGGAAGACATGGATGAAAGTTTATATCCGCTTTTAAACTTTTTATCTGAAGATACAAATAGGTAACGTTCTGCAAATCGGGACTAAATTCAGCTTTGGCAATTCCGGAAGAATCTGTTTTAAGATCCAGGAAAACGCGGTTTTCTGTTGGAATTTTGGGAATCGTTGTTGAGGAAGTAATCACATGCTCCAAAGTTTCTATTCGGAGTCTATATGTTTCGCCCACTTCTCCTTTCATCGACACCGAACGATAAACAAAAGGCGGAAAATAGGTAGCATCTTTGAATAACGTCAATATTTCCGAATCTCCGCGAGAATTGAGTAACGTGACTTTTGCATAATTGAGAAAAGAAGCCCGTATTGAGGCAGAATCGTACTGAGTAAGATAAGGTGAACTAAACGTCAAATAGATCCGGGCATAATCTCCGGCTTCAATCCAGCCATCAACTGCAACTTTTCGGTTGTAAGCAGGTTGATTAATCTCAACCTCCGTAGTGCAACCGGAAATGAGAATTACCAATATTATCAATATCTTAATTCGCTTCATAATCATAAAGTAAAGCGCCAACTAACAGATGGCATGACCGGAAACAAAGAGGTCTGCACTGCTTTGACTTGAATGTTATATTGATTGCTATCTGAATAGACCTTGTAAACCAAATAATATGGGTTTGCTCTGTTATAAAGATTAATAATAGAGAAACAGAGTACAGATTCCTTCAAATGGTTTGATGTAAGTGTATAATTTGCAGCAACATCTAACCGGTGATAAGCCGGGAGCCTGACATTATTAATGCCATCGTAATCATTCATGATGTTATTTATCATCCACCACCTACCAACCGGAAGTGTCGCATTATTACCTGTGGCATAAACCCATACGAGCGAAAGATTCCATTTCTTGGTGAGTTCATATCCCAGAAATAATTTCAGATCATGCGTCCTGTCATACTTATCATTAAACCATTTACCCTCCAGGATTCCGGGGAATGATCGAATTGAATGAGCAAGCGAATAATTTAAAGAGCCGGTTAGTCGGCCAATGTTTTTCCCAATTGAAATATCAAGACCATAAGCATAGCCTTTGCCCATAAAAAAATCATTCTCAAATTTATCCACGGATGTATTATCCACATTTAGATTGAAAATCAACTGATTTTGTAAACTCTTTCCATAAATTTCTGCCGTCCAATTCCAGGCATTCTTTTTCTGATAATATCCCAGAGTAATCTGATTACTAATTTCAGGTTTTAAAACAGCAGTCGAACACATCCAAATATCATTTGGAATAGGGAGTGAACTAAAAGAACATAAGTGAACCTGCTGAGTATTTCGTGAATAAGCAATCTTCACTGACCGTTCTTTTTCCAAGAACATAGAAAATGCTATAGCTGGAGAAAATGAATAAAACGGTATTGAGTTTTTATTGGCCTGATATTTACTTGAATTTGCATTAAATCTCAAACCTGCATATAAAATCATATTTTCTTTCAACTGAATTTTATCTCCGGCAAACAATGACAGACCTAAATTTCTAAAAAATTCTCTTCTTGAAACAGTGTCTGTATTATAAAAAAAATTCATATCCTGAGGTATGGTCTCTGAATAAAGGAATTCAAGTCCAGTATTAATAAAATGGTTGTCATTTCGGAAGCTCCAACTATTTTTCTGCTTAATTTGAGAAAGAAAACTATTGAATTTAATGCTATTGTCTAATATATTACCATTAAAATTCGAGTAAACCGAAGAATAGCTTATCGAATGTTTGAAAGTGTTGTTTTGAGAAGGTGAGTATTGGTATGAACATGCAAAGCTTCTGTTGCCCCAATTTGACCCTGCATTCGTAAAATTAGCCTTCGTATTGTTTAAATTAAAATAATCGCCACCCAAATATCCACTTACAGAGAATAAACTTGAGGGTGTGATATGCCATTTCAAAGCACCATTAATATCCTGAAAATTATAGTTGTACTTTTTGAAGTAATTTTCATCATCCGGTATAATCAGCGAAGCAAGCGATCCAACTGCTTCCAAGTAACTACGACGGACACCAACAATAAATGATAACTTTCCGTCGTTACTCATGCCTGTCAATGCAATTGATGAACTTATATTGCCTATATTTGCCGTAATTCCGAATCCTTTTTTGACAGGCTCCTTTGATTCAACAACTACTGTTGAGGAAAGATGTTCCTGTAGTTCCACAGGAGCATTCCCTTTGTAAACTTCTACACTGGAAGTGGTCAACGAGTTGAAAACAGAATAAATCCCCATTAAATGGGTCGGATTCAGCAACTCCATATCATCCAAAACAAAAAGATTCTGACCAGCTCCGCCACCACGAACAAACACTCCACCTATACCTTCACCAACCGTTTGTACTCCCGGTAAAAGTTGAATAGACCGAATCACATCACTTTCACCCATAATAGTTGGCAGTTTTAGTAAATCCTTTTGTGTAATAGTTTGATTACCTGTAAATGCGGAATTAAATGATTGGTCTCTTCGAGACAAAATTGTTACTCCTGAGATTGAAACGCTTTTAGGAAGAAAGGAGACCTTTATTAATTCAGAGCTAGCCAGCTGCTCAGCAGTTATCTCTATTGTCCTTTTATTGAATGAAGTATGGCTAATTTCAAGAACGATCGACTGTTTGTTAATCTCACAAATTAAAAAACGTCCCAACGAATCAGTTACGTATTTTTTTCCGTTTTCCAAATTCCGCATATTGGCAAATGGTACACCTTTCCCGCTCAGTTCGTCTACAACAACTCCCTTCAAACATTGTGCGTTTAAAGCCAAATTGCTTAATATCAAAATAAAAAAGAATATTGATAATCTAAAATTCATTTAACAGTCACTACGACAACAGTGCATAAAGCAATAAATACGCGAAGTCACACAAATGACTCCGCGTATTTGCAATAACAGGTTGATTAATTTGTATAACTCGTTTGAATCCCGTTGACCAGATTTTGGTATTGACTGATAAAATTATCAAATCCATTATTAAAGAATGACTCATCCATGGCAGATCCATCTTTAAAGACAAATTTCAGATTTAAATCGTAATATGTTTTTTGGTCATATTTCCTTGTTGAATAATTATAGATGTAATCGGTGTATGGATAAGAATATGCTGTACTTTTAGCTATAAATTCATTCTTATCCACATATTTTGCATAAATGCTGGCATGCTTATTAATGATAGTTGCTATACTATCAACAGCCGACTGACGTGAATGATTAATGGTTTTGGGTACTTCGGCAAAAATTGATTTCAAATCGACCATACCAACAACTTTAATATTGCCCACATTAACCCAAACATTTCCCGAATTAATTACATTTGCAATGGCAGCATCATCGTTACTGTCTTCATTTGTATTAATGCCATTGTAACTAAAGTCTCCTTTTGTATCCAGGTGATTTGAAACAATAACTGAGCTTCCTTTTTTAAACGACTGGTCAAAATTAATTGCGCTTCCGGTATTAGAGAAAGTGCTTTCAAGCGTATACCCTTCACTAAATGACAGCGTTTCTGTCAGGCTGGAAGGTAGGCCGTCGCTATTATATGCTCCTGTAACAGCAAAGCTAAGCACTTGAGAATTCTGTTTTTTTACAGTGAAATCAAACGATGTTACCAGTACACCATAAGCACCATCTAAATCGATAACATGTGGAGAAGCAATACTTTTAAAATTGCCTAATGTAAGTGAGGCATTATTGGTTGAGCTATTCTTAGTTGGAAAAACAAAAGTTATTTCTGTCGAACTCGCTGATTTGACCCAGTTGTTTTTGGCCGGATTGTATGTGAAAATACCTGTATTTTGGCTAAACAACTCCGCAATCGTTTTATAATTTGTACTGACTGCACGCATAGTCATCATACTAGCAGGATTTTGACTAATTTTAGCAAAGGGTGCTACAAAACTACGTACGGACTCAAAAGGTGAACTTGTTCCATCAGCCAAATTTACAAAATCGACCAGAGTTTGTACCGATGAAAGTTTTTTTACACCATCAAGCTGATTTAACATAGTAACACCGGCATCTTCAATAGCTTGCTTGTTTTGTTCCGGGGTTAGTGAAGTGAATTGATCAGGCGTGGCATCATCTTTATTGCCACAGCTGGTAAATAGCGTTAGGAAACCGATTACTAAGACAAACGAGAATAACATTTTCTTTTTCATATATAAATAATTTTTTTTGCCACATGAAAGTTGCAGTTCTGAAATAATTCATATTTCCGTACATGCTCGTTACATTAGACAAATGGTTTAAAATAGAGGCAGTGAAGATTTGCATATAAAACTTCACTTTAATTTTTTTACGAATATGCTCGTTCATAATTTGATACATTCTTTAAACCGACAATAACTATTTAAAAATAAAGGAGTTTTTTCACCTCACTCACTCCTGCTTTTCGGCTTGTGCTTATTATTTTTTCAGTTTCTCCGGGCTAATCCATATATTTCACATTAAAAACATACCGATCATCCATATAACCATCTTCATCGAATATAGCGATGATTTTAATTACTGCAATTGCAGTATTCAAATTACCAATCATGATTATATCATTTACTTTCAAATCACTTATGGTTGTTTTTTTTGACGCATTTGCATAACACGTCTGTAAGCTTTGTTCTGTAGCTTCGGCATAATTAAAATCATTAAATCTGGAGAACCGTTTCTCTGTGGCACTTCTCCATTCACCCGATAATTGTGATGCATCTGTCAATCCATCATGAAAATCATAGATATCCGACAATAGTGAATCCAAAGGGAAGCTAATTACCTGCCGCCGTGTTATTGAAAAAGCATTATTAATTTGAACTTTAGCACTATACATAACATGAGCCGAACTTTCTTTCAATGGGGTGCCGACACTATCAAGAAATATATGTTTAGTACTCACAGAATAGTCGGAAGCTGTTTTAGCAATAAAAGATAGTTCAATTTCTTTTTCGTAGATGTTTTTAGGTACTGTATATTGAAAATCATAATTAAACTTTTGAAAATTAATTGCCGTATCCAAAAGTATAGTGAGACCTGTCTTTGTAGTTCTTTGGGTTATTTGTAATCTGCTGAGAGGTTCTTTAAGTGCTTTTAACTTGACTACGAATGGAATTATATCTTCAGTTTCTGCGTGAAGGACGAGACTATCCGGTGTTACCATAACTTGTACATCGGATGCATCGCTTTCTGTTGAGCACGAATAAAAGAATAATATACTGCATATTGTCAGTAATAAATATAAAAAATATCGCATAGTCTCTTTTTTATAATTAAAAATGTCCGCGAATACTTTTTGTTGTATTCCCGGACAAAATTTGGTAACAGTTCTATTTTTTTTGTTTGTAAACTTTAAACGTTACAATTTCTTTGGTATGCCGGCCTAAAAACTGGCCTTCAATTTGTTTGTCTGTAAACACAGGAACATAATAGTCGCCGTTAGGGAATTGATCAATTACTTTATAAGTTGCTTTTTGAATCGGTAATGAAAGCCTTATCCCTCGGTCTCCAGCAAAATGAACACGACGTGAAACACGTCTGTTATAAGCTTCTCCATTTATGGTTTCATACACATTAATCGCATTGAAGTATGTTCTATATTCAACAGTCACTTTAACTTCTCCAAGAAGCTCAAAATCGTTCATAGTCAAGTCGAGCTTGACAAATCCAGGAGCAAAATCAGCAGTTCGTACTGTATTAGAGCTATATTGTCCAATACTACATGCGCTCATTAATCCAATAAATAAGGCGCAAATTACATAGTTTAAAACTCGTTTCATTCTATTTATTTATTAAAATAGTAACTAAATGTGATGCGAACATCAGTTCCAAAACTGGAATCTCCAAGACTCAACTTAGAATAAGTTGTTCCGGATCCTGTTTTATCCTCAGTATAGTAAGTCTCTGATTTCCCATTAGTGGTCACAACATTTTTATATTGTTTTCCAAAACGAGCAATACCACTCAAGCCATACTCAAGACCTAAAGATATTGGCAGATCGGCAATAAAAGCCTGTAACCCGATATAAGCTCCCGCCCCTATTACTGGTGAAAATTTTGACTTTACTGTGCCATATTCCCCTGTAGTTTGTTCATTATGATACGTATCCCAACCAAATGGAATATAGGCTCCGGTATAAACATCCAACAGATTTTTAGGTGAAAAGTGATAAGCTCCACCAACTGAGATTCTATTAAAAGAGTTTCTTTCTGTATTTGTGAAATCGGCTGGAGTAGTTCCGTTATCAGATCCACTCATAGAAGTGCTTTTACCATCAAACTGGAGACCTAAACGCCACTCTATTTTATCGGTAGTATAATACTTTATATTGATAAGAGGAATACCTCTCCATGTAAACTGATCATTGTCAGCCATGTCTTTAATTTCGGAAAACGATGGCCCGATAAACAAACCATAACTCCCGGCCTGAGGACGTGAACCGGTCCTAAACACAGATGTTGTGTTTTCTCTGGTGCTCAATTGAGCGAAACTCATGCTGCAAAGACAAACAGCAATTGCAAGTAATTTAAATTTCAAATTCATAATGTAATTATTGACTTTCGCCTACTCTCCAGCTTTTCGGCTTCCGCTCCCTACTCTTTTTAGGATTTTCAGGGTATTCCTTTATGTGTTACATAAAGACCTTGTATGCAAGGTCTATCCAATTAGTCATTGGTTTTTAAGATATTATATTTCTAACTATTTCACTTCGATGCATATATCTGCCATTACGTTTAGCAACGAGAGAAAGCATAAACTGCTTTGCCAAGTTGTGCAGATGCAAAACAATGGCCATGGACGTATAAGCGATGTTTAGCTCATTTTGGGCAATTGGCAGGAGAAGCGGGTGGGCACATTTATTTTAAATTGAATGTTGAATTCTTCGGAATATTGACTGTATATGTTGTTTTTGAAAGATCTTTTCAATGCAAATAATGTTGTATTGCGCTTCAAAATTATGAAACATAATTTTAAACAACAAATGTCATTT
>JAUZOM010000155.1 GCA_030706465.1 Bacteroidota bacterium
AAGAATTATGTGACGCAGGAACGGGTAAAGCGGGCTGTTGTCATTGGCGCAGGGTTTATCGGGCTGGAAATGGCCGAGAACCTGACGTTGCTGGGGCTGGATGTGATCGTTGTCGAGATGGCCGGTCAGGTGCTTACGCCTGTTGACTTCCCGATGGCCGCCATTTTGCAGCAATATATCCGTCACAAGGGACTGCATCTTCAGCTGGATACCGCTGTCAGTGGATTTGAAAAAACAGAAAACGGACTTAAAGTATTGTTAAGCACCGGTGGCGAACTGGAAGCAGATGTTGTTATCCTTTCCATTGGTGTGAAGCCCGATACCAGGCTGGCCCGGGAAAGCGGCCTAGCAATCGGTGACGCAAAGGGAATTGCTGTGAATGAATACCTGCAGACATCCGATCCGGATATTTATGCCGTCGGGGATGCCATTGAGTTCACCAATCCGATTACCCGAAAACCGATGGTAACCTACCTGGCCGGGCCAGCGAATAAACAAGGCCGGATCTGTGCCGATAATATCGTTTTCGGGTGCCGGCACAAATACAAAGGTTCGATCAATACCGCCATTGTCCGGGTGTTCGACATGACTGCCGGCACTACCGGTGTTGCATCCAAACACCTGATACAGGAAGGTATAAAGCACCATATCTCAACCGTTACGTTAGGTTCGCATGCCGGATATTATCCGGGCGCTCATCAACTGACCATCCAACTGGCTTTTTCACCGGAGAACGGCCGGCTTTACGGTGCCCAGGTAATCGGTTTTGAGGGGGTGGATAAACGGTTGGATATTCTCGCATCGGTCATCAAGCGGGAAGGGACGATTGACGAACTGACGGAATTTGAACATGCCTATGCACCGCCTTTCTCATCGGCTAAAGATCCGGTGAACATTGCCGCATTCGCCGCAGAAAACATTTTACAGCAAAGCTCGGTGGTTTTCTATTGGAACGAAACCGATAAAATAACGCCGGATGATGTGTTGATTGATGTGCGAACAAAGAAAGAGTATGAAGCCGGGAAAATAACGAATGCCATCAATATACCGGTGGATGAACTACGATCGGGGCTTCCGGATATACCCAAGGATAAGAACATTTATCTTTATTGCCAACTGGGGATGCGGGGGTACCTGGCCCAGCGGATATTGATGCAGCAAGGCTATAAAAACACCTTTAACCTTTCGGGAGGGTATCAGCTTTGGGATGCTTGCCAACGGGAAGTAAACAGCAGTATGAAGTAATTAAAAAGAGGAAATATGAATTTAGAACAGATCATTAAAAAGAAATCGGGTACCATCGTCGATGTGCGTACCCCCGATGAATTCAGGTGCGGAAATGTACAGGGATCGGTCAATGTGCCGTTACAAGACTTGCAACAGCGATTAAATGAAGTCAGGAAACTGCAAACGCCTTTGGTGCTTTGTTGTGCAAGCGGCGGCAGAAGTACCATCGCGACACAGTTTTTATCCTCACTCGGTATTGAATGCCTGGACGGAGGATCGTGGTTAAATGTGAATTATTATACATCCCAAACAACATAAGAAATGATAGCAGCTATAAAAAAATTACTGGGTTTTGGCCCCGGAGTAGATTTTGCAGAATTGGTAAAACAAGGGGCCCTGATTTTAGATGTCCGTACCAGGGGAGAGTATTCCTCCGGACATATCAGGGGGTCGATGAATATCCCGGTGGAACAATTAGCCAATAATATCGGGAAGCTGAAAGATAAAGACAAAGCCATTATTACCTGTTGTGCTTCGGGCATGCGAAGCGCTTCGGCCAAAGGGATCCTGACTTCGCACGGCTTTACCAATGTCCACAACGGCGGTAGTTGGTTAAACCTGAGGCAAAAATACGATTTATATTGAACTGAAATCTTTCAAGAATCATTATGATGACAAAGGTCATTAACGAGAGTTCCATATAAGTAAGAGAAACAACCTGTTGCTTCTGATTTTCTATTGACAGCATTTTTTCGATTAAGTGATAGGAAAGACATAATATCCTTTGTTTTTTGAAATTATCTTAAGCCTTCGCTGCTCTTGCTCCCTCTCCTTGCGAGCAGAGTTGTCGGGCTAAAGACTGAAAATCGGTTGTGTTTAAAGTTTATCGCACGGAAAGGATAGCGTCAAAGAACGTTTGGATAGATTTAATTTCTATTCTTCTATATTACCCTTTCAGGGCGCAAATTGACTTTCCTGACTTTTACCCAAGCCGTCGTCCTTTCAGGACTTTGCCATTGGGCTCTATTATATTGGGCTTTCAGCCCGAAAGAAAGTCGGTGATTTATAAAAATAAATATTTCTTAGCTTGACAGCTATACTCCTTGGGAGAGGATGGATGCTATAAATAAGACCTTATTTCCTGACCATTACTTCTACTTATCAACAATTAAAACTTGAGACTTATGAAAATAAAATTATTATTGCCGGCACTCCTGTTGTTGGTGGCTTCATTCTCCGGTGTGTCAGCCCAACGAATTCAACTCAATTCTCCTGAAGTTAAGGAAGTGTTGAAAAAAAACAAATCTATTGTCATTCTGGATGTCAGAACAGCAGAAGAATTTGCTGCCGGACATTTAAAAGGAGCTCAAAACATGGACATTTATCAATCCGATGCCTATTCTAAACTTGATAAACTAAACCCCAAAACTCCTTATCTGGTTTATTGCCGCACAAATCATCGGAGTGGTATGGCCGTGGAGTATATGATGCACAAAGGATTTAAAACGGTTTATCAAATGATGGATGGGTTCCCCGGGTGGGTAGCAAATAATTTTGCCTACGAAAAATAAGGTGGAAATCATCCTGATCGTTGCAAACGATTTATGCATAGTGAAGAAGGTAAAACCGATTTCAGTATGAAGCTAAATCTGCTTTTACCTGAATGGAAAGTGACAGATAATTAAGTATTGACAATAAATTGATTAAGAATATGGAAAAGAAAGGTTTTGTTTATGTAGGCGTAATGCTTGTTCTGATGGCAGCCTCATTTGCGTGGATAAACCGTGAAAAGGAAACAGCCAAAAGTAAAGTTTATCCGGTCAGGAAAATGGAACCGATTCATTTAACGAAGGCTGAATTTCTATCGAAGGTAGCCAATTTTGAAAAGAATCCGACCGAATGGAAATACCTGGGGGATAAACCCTGTATCGTTGACTTTTATGCTTCGTGGTGCGGCCCGTGCAAAATGGTTGCGCCTATTCTGGAAGATTTAGCCAAAGAATACGATGGACAACTCTATATTTACAAAGTAGATGTTGATGCCGAACAAGAAATTGCGGCAGCCTATGGTATCCAAAGTATTCCGACTATATTCTTTTGTCCTGTGACCGGTACCCCTCAAACTGCACAAGGCGCTATGCCGAAAGAATCTTTCAAAAAAATGATAAACGGGGTTTTGTTGAAGAAATGAATTAATGTGAATTCGACATAAGTAAGCACGCAATAGAGTATAAAACGATTAGTTAAATAATACAATAAGGTTTTGTTTGGTGGGGTCTTATCAGGCTACTAAGGTTTAGACCTTATTTTCATAAATATTTACCTCAGTAGCAGTTTAAGATAAAGTTTTAAAACCTTATTAGCTTATTTTTAAGCAACAGAGGAGCAAAACATCTAACTGCTTATCCTGAACTCACGTTAAAATAAAAAAAGCTATCAGCGGTTTTCTGATAGCTTTCTTTCTATAAATTGTTGAGCAGTATGTTTTTGAGTTGATCTTTGGTATGTACACCCGCTTGCTTGTACTTTATTTGTCCATTTTTAAAGATCATTAAAGTCGGCACGCTTTGAATCTGATACCGGCTCGCTATAACCGGGTTTTGGTCAACATCAATTTTTATAACTTTCACCCGTTCGCCCAGTTCATCAGCCACCTGTTTCAATATCGGCGACTGCACTTTACACGGGCCACACCACAAAGCATGAAAATCGACTATAACCGGGCGATTTTCATTGATAATCGAATCGAAATTACCTTTCATACAGTATAAATTTTAAGGGTTATGAAACAGACTAAATATATTTAGAAACCATATAAACCGCGACAACCACTAAAAACACAGCAAATACTTTTTTGAATACAGTCGATGGCAGTTTAATCCCCAGTTTTGAACCGAAAAAGGCTCCAACCAGAATTCCCAGGGCAATTAAACCGGCATACAGAATATTCAAATGGCCGTTATTGGCATAAATGATTACACTGGGTAGCCCTACCGGTAATTGGAGAGCTGCCAGGGAAGTAGCCGCTGCCGCCTTCGGATCGTAGTGAAACACGCTGATAAGCAGGGGAACAATAACTATTCCGCCGCCTTTTCCAAAAAGACCCGCGAAAATTCCCGCGCCTATACCCACCAGAAGATACATCCACAAAGGTTTGGATTGAGCTATATATGCTGCCTGATCAGATTGTTTCTTCTTCCTGAAGTATGAAAAGACATCGAAATAGCTTAATGCAATGTACAATAGAATTCCGGCATATAATTTAGCCAGGAGACTTTCGTTGATATTTACGGCGCATTCGCCTCCGACAAAAGAGCCCAGGAACAACCCCAGTGCAATCCACAGCGCCTCGCGTACTTTGATAAGCCCTGCCTTATAGTAAGAAATGACGCCTAAAATACCCACAGGCAATAACATGGCCGTCAATGACGTTGCATTGGCATTGAGAATATCCATTCCGAAAATCAGAATTAGCGAAGGAACCAGTACTATTCCTCCTCCGATTCCGAATAAACCGGAGAGGATACCTACTATAATTCCAAAAATTAATAACCCTACTTCTATCATTTGTTTATTTTTTAGTGATTACTTGTCGTAATAATAGTTTCCCTGTTTGTAAAGTTCATTCCGAATGTCCGGAAAGCAATTCTTTCCCTACTATTTCTGCAGCCACAGCCACGCAACGTGCACAAGGCCGTAACTGATAATAAGCTGCATCCCGCACGGATGATTCGGGAGCTTGCGGTTCCTGCTTTATTTTCAACAGATCGGCGCATATATAGGAACCCATAACTTCTTTAAACGCGTTAGCGGTTCGCTGTACGGCTTTATAATTGGTGTCCTTAGCGGCTTTATCGGTCGTATCGGTAAAAGGGTAATGCAGCCCCAACACCAGAAACATGCCGGTTACCGCACCGCACACTTCGCGCAGTCTTCCCATTCCGCCGCCAAATGAACTGGCTAATTTGGCCGCTGTCTGAACATCAATGTCGTAGATATCGGCATAGGCCATAAAAACCGCCTGGGAACAGTTATAACCTTCTTCGAACAACCCGATAGCCGATGAAACCCTGTTTTCCAGATTCCTGTTTTCCATAATAATTTTATTTTATTTACTAGCGTTTATGTCGAATAAGAAGTTATTGTGCTCAAAAAACAAAGGAATAAGAATAGCCACTAAAACACGAATGGAAACATCCCGAGAATCGGAAGAACACTAAAAAATCAACTGAAACAGAGGATACTAAGATAACAACATGCCTGTTTTTATCTCTCTAAATCAATTATTTTCGATATCGCCCTTAACAAATAAAGCATATTGGATAAAGAACGCGATATGGAAATCGCGTGTCCCAAGTATGAATTTAATCTTTGTGTGACTTCGTGTACTTTGTGTCTTAGAGGTTATTCTTTTATTTTCAACTGTTTAGTAAATTAATCGGAATTAAGTCTACTGTATAAACTTTTTAAAGAAGTTGCCCGGTATATAGGAACTTCCTGATTTGTTCTAATAGATAAAGTATATAAAGCCCAGACTGATAATGGCTATAAAGAACCACAACGTGACCCCGAGTATAAACGGTTTTGCTCCGACCATTTTAAGTGCTGAACGGGATAATCCGGCTCCGATAAAGAAGAGGGTCAGCGTCAGGCATTGCCTTGCAACAGACACGATTCCGTGTGTCAGGGCTATCGGAAGTTGCAGATAGGTGTTCATCACCATGGCCACGATAAAGAACAGGATAAACCAGGGAATGAATACTTTGTCGCCTTTCGATTTGAAATAAAATGACGTGAAGATGGATAACGGAATAATCCATAAGGCACGGGTTAATTTCACGGTAGTAGCTACCTTCAGGGCTTCTTCGCCAAAGGTAGCCCCGGCCCCGACTACCGAACTGGTATCGTGAATGGCAATGGCCGCCCACAGTCCGAATTGGTGTTGTGAGAGATGAAGCAAATGCCCCAATACCGGAAACAGAAACAACGCCACCGCATTCAACACAAAAATAGTAGCCAACGATATGGATATCTCGCTGTCTTTTGCTTTTGCAATAGGGCCTACTGCAGCGATAGCACTTCCTCCGCAGATAGCCGTACCCGAAGCGATTAAATACGCCGATACGTTGGGAATCCGAAGCCATTTTCCAATCATTATTCCCATAAACATAACACTTACGACAGAAAACAAGGTAAACAGCATGCCGTCCGAACCGGCTTTAACCGAATCGAGTAAATTCATACCAAAGCCCAACCCCACCACAGAAACCTGAAGCAGGTATTTGGACATTTTCTTGTTGAAAGCCGGGAAGGGAGTCCCCAAGGTCAGGGCAAAAACCAACCCCAGGAATAAGGCAATGGGAGGCGATATGAATGGGGTTAAACAGCAAATAACTCCAAGTATATAGATGATTTTTCTGGTAGATACATTATAGAAAAAAGGGGGTTTGGCTCTTTGTCCGTTGTCGTTCATTGTTTTACTTTTTAGTATGATTTCCTTGTTTTTTTTGAAGTCACAAAGGTAATCAGTATTTTCACAGCAACGAAATAGTTATTTGTCATGCTTCATTACCTGAAGTTATAATGCCGGGCAAAATTCATGAATAAGTCGGGCAGGGCTTCCGCTTCCCCATAGGATTGTATGAAATGAAAATTTCTTTCGATAGTTAATCCATTCACGTCTATAATAGTGACTTCCTTATTTTTAAGTTCTTTAAGGATGGAGTATATGGAGAGGAAAGCCATGCAGTTTGAATGTAAGAGGTATGATTTTATACTTTCGGTACTTCCCAACTGCATTTCATTTTGAAGTTGCGATATTTTTATGCCGAATGGTTTCAATGCATGGGCTATCACTTCCAAGGTTCCTGATCCGGGTTCCCTTAACAGCAGGGGTGTTTCAAGAAGCTCATCCAATGTAATCATTTCCTTTTTTGCCAGGGGATGTTGGATACCGGCTATCAACACGATCTCGTCGTTGAGGAATTCGGTATATTTGAATAATGTGTTTTTTGATTGTCCCTCGATAATGCCAAAGTCGATATCCTTGTTTTGCAAAGCCTGTTCAATCTGTTCGGTATTATTAATGGTGAGTGATACTTTTATATCCCTGAATTTTTTATGAAAGTCAGCTAACAGAGGTGGCAATACATATTGGGCTATGGTGGTGCTTGCTCCAACCCGGAGTTTGCCGGTATGGCTTTGATTCAGGGAGTTCAGCTCAAATTCCATATTACTGTATAAGGCAAAAAGCTGGTTGGTGTATTGCAATAATACTTCTCCTGCCGGAGTCAGGCTTATTTTAGTTCCGTTACGGTCGAACAGCTTTATTCTAAAGTAATTCTCTATCTCCTGTATGTGCCTGGATACGGCCGGCTGGGTAATGCAAAGCTCATCGGCCGCCTTCGTAAAGTTGAGGCGTTTGGCAACGGTATGGAATACTTTTAATCGAAAATCGAACATGTGAGACGTGGTGTGTGTGGATTAATCAATTACATTCATGCCCGTGTTCGTGTGCCGCACAGTTAGTCCCTCCATCTTTCACATTTCCGGCCAGGTATTGTTCTACAAGTTTCGTAACATCACCCTGACAGTTCCGTATTACTTTAACACCGTGAGCGCTTAATTTGTTAACAGCCCCATCGCCAATGCCGCCTGCCAGCATAATTTTTACTCCTTCGTTTTCAAACACTTCCGCTATATTTGATTTACAACCGCATCCTTGTGGAGAATCCATCTTTTCATTAGCGATAACCAGATTTTGATCGGATACTGTGTAAATTCGATAGAATTGACAATGACCAAAATGAGCATCAATCTGGTTGTTTTCTTTAGTTGGTACTGCAATTTTCATGATAAGTATTTTTCTTATGTTTAAAAGAATATTTGAAATTATCTATAGTCGTTTGGCAATCAGCATAAATTGTTCGTAATCACTTGTTGTGTCATTGGTTATCCGGGTAATGACATTGTATATTTTTACTAACTTTACCTCAAAGCCGGCTTGTACGAATTGTTTTGACAAAACGGTAGTATCGAATCCGCAATGGGGAATCGGGTCGAAGTTATGAAACGAACCATCTTCCGTGACCAAATCGCCTATGACAACCCAGGCGCCTGGTTTGGTGATAGTTGCTAAATGTTGCAACGTTTTTTCAATATCAGGCAGATGATGAAATGCCATAGCCGAGAAAATAAGATCTATGTCTTGCTGTTTGTAATCAAAAATCTCACCATGCAATATTTCTACCTTGCTGTTTTTATCCAGCTTTTGCCTTAATACTTCCAACATGGATTCGGAAGTATCTTCCAGAACCAATTTCTTGACGAATGATTCAATTTGTAGCCCGACCAGACCGGTTCCTGTTCCAAGTTCCAATGCTTTCCAGGTTGGGAGCAGGTTGATATGGAATAATAATTCGCTTACGAATTTTTTTGTCATCTTTACCTTATCGGGATTATCCCAGTTAGCCGCTTTGGCCGCAAATGTATCATTCATATTCTTTTGTTTTTGTATTGTTTATCAATAAGTCTCCGGTTCTTAATTTACATTACTTGAGAATTTTGTATCAGGCTTTATTTATTGGCGTTAATTCATCTGCGCAAAAGTTTTTACAATCTTTGCAACGAACATGATTCTCCAAACCGCCAATTAATTTAAAACAACGTTTACAGCGGAACCATTGTTTCCCGAACTCTACATTGCCACCCTCGATGACAATCATTTTACCTTCTACCAATGCCTGCGCAATTGTTTTCCGGGCTTTCTCGTAAATACGTGTCAACGTGGGACGGGATACATTCATCTGCCGTGCTGCCTGGTCTTGATTCAACCCTTCGTAATCGAGTAAACGAATTGCCTCGTATTCATCATATAACAACGAAACGGAACTTAGCAGACTTCGTGGAATGCCAAATGGCTTAAAGCCTTGCATTAAAGGGGGATTACAAATTTTACGATCTTGTTTAGGACGGGGCATAGTCAGTTTAGGTGATTTGTTGTTGCAAAGATACAATTAGTTTTGAACTTATGCTCATTATAAAAACGCAAATTTCAAATTAATCCAATCAATTCAGTCCTTTCAACATACTCTATAAAAAATGCCGAAGCTAAGAGTTTCCTCTTGTTTGATTCGGCATTTATTCTTTCTAAATTTGTTTTATTAGTTCAATTCTTTCAACTTAACGAAATACATGGCAAACGAGCGATACAGAAAATGTGTCCATTTACCAAACGGAACAATAATCAGAGCCCATTGAACCAAAATAGTCAGGTGAAAAATATATAACCATTTATTTGTTTCTAATATATTGAGATCGATAAACAACCGAACCAGAAAGGCGGTCAGTCCCATTAGAAACAGCCAGATTACGAAAAACAAATCAGAAGGCTG
>JAUZOM010000156.1 GCA_030706465.1 Bacteroidota bacterium
ATTAAATGCCTCAAAAGGGACAAATTCGGTCAATAGCAAATCGTTTGATTAAAACCCGAATGCGTCTGACTCCATTATCTTCCATTCTTAATTGTTCGTTATATATTTCCTTTGATGAATGCAATATAATATAATAACGCTAGCTTTATCCATAAAAGGAAAGACTTGTTCTTTTCTATCCTCCTATAATACCTTAGGATTTAGGTTTTCAACCTCAATCCTCCTCTTGAATAACATTCAGCTTGCACAACACTAGGATTTTCCCTTTTTAACCTGCGAAAAATAGACAAAACAATGCCGCCATTATCATTTCTTGGATATTGTCGCATTATCTTCCTCTTGGTCTCTCCATAACTCCTTATACATATTAAGTACCGGAGATCTTATATATACGAAAAACAGGTCAGGAACTTATTATTACCGTTCTAAGGATCATCGGCAAATCTTCAATCCGAAAATTAAAGCCTTCAGAGCATTTCTCAGAACTCTGATCCTTGTCAACCCGAAACTTAGTGTATGACAAAAAAGCCCTTTTCCAATTGGAAAAGGGCTTCTGTATAAATTATAAGAAGCAGTTAAGCTAATTTATTTACATAAACGGCCAACTTTGATTTCAAGTTGCTGGCTTTGTTTTTGTGAATAATGTTACGTTTTGCCAGTTTATCAAGCATGGCGCTAATCTTAGGTAACATTTCAGCTGCTGATGTTTTGTCACTCGTTGAACGTAATTTACGAACTGCATTACGAGCCGTTTTTGCATAGTAACGGTTATGCAATTTCTTCTTGTCAGCCTGACGTATTCTCTTAATTGATGATTTATGATTTGCCATCTCAATCTTATTTTTTTAATCTTTAAATTACTTATCTTTTGTAGCCCATAGGGGAGTCGAACCCCTCTTTCCAGGATGAAAACCTGGCGTCCTAACCGATAGACGAATGGGCCTTAAGGCAAAAATTTTGCTTTCTGCTTTTAAGACATTGTTCGTCTCAATTGCGGGTGCAAATATACGGCTCTTTTTTGAATTGACAAAGCCTTTCCGATAAATATTTCTCTTTTTCCGTAAATTGCTATTTATCAATTATTCAGTTTATGTCAACTCCCTTAATTTAGGACTTTTAGAGGTCTCGACAAAATAATTTAGGTATATTTGTCGCCTAAACAGACTATTTATGCAAGTAAAAACCTCGGGAATCATTCTGCATTCCATCAAATACACCGATTCTTCATTTATAATTACCGTTTATACACGGCAATTTGGAAGAGTATCGTATATGGTTCATGGGGTAAATAAAAAAAAGTCTGTTTGTCCGGCAGCATTCCTCCAACCTCTATCGATTGTTGAAATGGATGTTTATCACACTCCGGGAAAAAATATACAACGTCTGAAAGAAATAAGAATGGAACATCCCTTTACCGGTATTCCATTTGATCCCATTAAAAACTCGGTGGCATTATTTCTCTCAGAAATTCTTTTTCGGACGTTGCGTCAAAGCGAACCAGACGAGACTTTATATCTTTTTCTCGAGAACTCGATTCTCCAACTCGATTGCATTGAAACGGGCATATCCAATTTCCATTTGGTTTTCCTGCTTAAACTGACCCGTTATCTTGGCTTTGAACCAAACCAGGATGAAGCTCCCGCCGATTATTTTGACTTGATGAATGGTGTGTTTCAGAAGGGAAAACCCGTTCATGTGCATTTTACTCTTCCGGAAGTTTCGGCCGATTTTGTCAGAGGACTAAATGCCGATTACTCAAACATGCATAATCTGACATTTACAAGGACACAGCGGGTGAATTTACTCCAAAACATAGTTATGTACTATCAGCTGCATATCCCAGACTTTAAGGAGCTGCATTCGCTTCACATACTGCAAAGCTTATTTGATTAGCAAAGAAACTATATAGTACCCCGAGGATGCACGATAATTTTTTCTCCAATTTTTATCTTGCTCCCCGATTTCTGATTCCATTCTTCAAGTTCTTTAACCGTGCATTTGTATGTCTTGGCAATCGTATAAAACGACTCTCCCGGTTTTACCTGATGTTGTATACTCTTTGGTTCGCTTTCATTTTTTAGGTTAGCATGTTTAGGCTCTTCTGTGGCTTGTGTTAACTTCAGCTCTTGGCCAAACTTGATTTTTGAGTCGGATAGATTATTGATTTTCTTCAATTCATCCACTGAAATATTATTATCTTTTGCAATACTAATTAAGCTCTCGCCTTTTCTTACTTTATAAGTTATTGAATTTCCTTTATTTTCGCTCCTGGCATCTTTCTTCTTATCTGCCTTCTCTGCAACAAGCTGGGATTTAGATTCATTCTCATGAATTATTTTTAATTCCTGTCCTTGATGTATCTTGTTATCTGTCAGATTATTCATCTTCTTCAATTCATCTACAGTAAGATTAAAGTCTTTTGCAATACTGCTTAAATTTTCGCCTCTTTGGATTGTGTGAGTGATTGTTTTGTCATTATTCTTGACCTTAACATCTTGCTTTCTCTCTGCCTTCTCTGCAATTATATTTTTTGTTTTAATATCGTTGTCCTGAAGTATTTTCAGTTCCTGCCCCTGATGGATTTTAGAGTCGGTTAGATTATTCATGCTCATCAACTCATCTACCGTTATATTGTAACTCTTCGCAATACTACCTAAATTTTCGCCTCTTTTTATTTTGTGGGTAATTGCGTTGTCATGATTCTTTTCCTTTATACCTTGCTTTTTATCTGCCTTCTGGGCAATTAGTTGAGCCTTCGATTCTTCATCCCGGACAATTTTTAATTCCTGCCCCTGATGAATTTTCGAATCGGTGAGATTGTTTACTCTCATCAATTCATCTACCGTTATATTATAGTTCCTGGCAATACTGCCTAAATTTTCCCCTTTTATTATTTTATGCGTAATCGTCTTTTCATTATTCTCTACTCTTGCAACCGGCCTCTTATCAATCCTTTCTGCGACCTGATTCTTTGCTTTGACCTCATTATCCTGATTTAATCTTAAATTATCCCCCGGATGAATCTTTCCATCTGGAATATTATTGATTTTCTTTAATTCATCCACCCGGATATTATAGGTCTTTGAAATACCGTACAATGTTTCTCCGGAAAGGACTTTATGAGTTGTAGATTTTGGAGCTTCATCTGCTTTGGCAAGTTGTTCGTTTTTAGGCTGCTCAACAGAATGATTGATCTTTAGCTGCTGGCCCGGATGAATTTTCCCTTTTAAAATTTTGTTGATATTCTTCAACTCATCAATCGAAATGTTATATAATTTGGAAATACTGAATAACGTCTCTCCTTTCTTTACTAAATGTGAGGCATTGGTTTGTGTCGCTGCAGCATTCTGTTCTTCTTTTGACGCCTCTACGTGTTTTGTACCCACATTCTCGGCTAGCAGAACCGGACTGTTAGCCGAAGTTTGTACAGGCTCCACAACCATATCCGTTTCTTCATCTTTTATCTTCAGGCGTTGTTTCGGATTTAATTTGTTGCCCTTTATATTGTTTCTTTGTTTCAGTTCTTCAACGGTCATTCCGTATTTCTTTGAAATGGAAGAAAGTGTTTCTCCAGACTTTACGTGATGATATTCGGCAGGAATTACTTTTCTTATTGTTTGAACGGGCGTTGATACCGGGGTAAAGGCTGGCGCATCTTTCGACTGATTTTCACTCCTTGCAACAAACTTCGAAATTGCTAGCATTTGATCTGCCCCAACAACACGACTTGCTTTTATAAATCGCTTCGTATAATAATCTTCATTCGAATTGGATATGGTAACGCCTTTATGAACGGCAGAATGAATAAAATCAAATTCACCGTTTTCTTTGGCTGAAACTACAATTCCGACATGTCCGACATGCTTGCTTTTGTGCCGTCCGGAGAAAAAAACCAAATCTCCCGCTTTCAGCTGCGTTCTGTCAATCGAATCGAATTGTTTTGCCTGATCGGCTGAAGAACGTTCTAGATTATATCCAAAATTTCGGAAGACATGCGAGGTAAAACCGGAACAATCAAATGAAGCAACACCAGGAGATCCATAATGATAAGGGGTATTTAAAAAGATCTTTCCGTAATTTATGATGGAGTCTGTCAGCAATACATGGTTCGGGTAAAAATGATTAATTTTAATTGAATCCGTAACAGATGAAACATCTGCTTCCAGTGGCATACCAGCCATTGAAATAGCGGATAATATAATGCAGGATAGTAGTAATAATTGTTTTTTAAAAGGCATAACTAAAACGGGTCTGATAATTAACGTATTGCAAAGATAACTTTTTCAGTCAATAAATCAGAAGCAATTTTTTCTTTTTAATGAAAAAAGTGTTTCTTTATAAACACTCTTAAATTCCACAAAAGAACCATTAATAGCTGAGCTCAGTCCTTTCTTTTGTCACAGACAGGTTTGCTTTCTCCCCAAGAAGAATCGGTAAATTATAATCGACATGTCCGGCCGGGAAGTTAAAACAAACCGGATAATCATATCCATCAACCGCGTTAAGAATGATTTCCTGTATGGTTTGCATCATCAGGGGATCTTCATCACAATCGCTGAATTGGCCCACAACAAGTCCCGATAGTTGCCCCAGCGCACCGCTGATGCGTAGGTTTTGCATCATTCGGTCGATGTGATAGGGCTTTTCTGCAATATCTTCAACAAACAAAATGCTATTCTCGTATTTCAAATCATATTGACTGCCACGCAAACCCATTAATACCGACAAATTACCACCGGTTAACTTTCCGGTTGAACTCCCGGTTTTATTTAATTCCTGAGCGGAGAGGGAATAAGCAGGTAATTCCCCAAACAACATTTTCTTTAGCCTGACTGAAGGTTCTGAATCAGCAGGAAATTCTGTAAGATATTTGGCCATTATGCCATGGATGGACGCAATTCCGAGGTTCGTAATGGCATTGTGTAAAATTGTGATATCACTAAACCCAATCAACCATTTCGGTGATTTTTCAAACCTTGAAAAATCTATTTTATCGATTATTTGGGCAACCCCGTATCCGCCCCGGCTACATAAAATAGCCTGAACGGTTGGATCATCCAGTGCTTCTTGTAGATCGGCGATACGTTCTTCCCGGGTTCCGGCAAACCGGCCATATTCAGTACGGGCATATTTGCCTTCCGAAACCTGTAATCCCCAATCGGTAAGAACTCTTTTTGCACCATCAATATATTCCGGATAAATTGTTCCGGAAGGAGAAATGATTCGTAGTTGGTCGGATGGTTTGAGAAATTCGGGTATCATATTTGAGTTATTCTTGGTTCGTTGTTCGGCTGATTGTTTAAATCCCGGGCTGAAGTTAATCTCCGGACTTAATAAGAAATCCGACAGTAGCATTTACCTCCTGAAGAAGATCCCGGGGAGCTAACAATAGTTGCAACCCTCTTCTTCCTGCACTGACATAGAGCTGTTCAAAGTTCAGGCATGTTTCATGAATATACGTAGGGAAATGTTTTTTCATTCCAATAGGAGAACAAGCTCCGCGAATATAACCCGTGACAGGCAGAAGTTCTTTCATTGCGATCATTTCACAGTTTTTATTTCCTGAAATCGTTGCTGCTTTCTTCAAATCCACCTCTGCGGCTCCCGGAACAATACAAATAAAATAACCTGTTTTATCCCCTCTCAGGACAAGCGTTTTAAAAACCCGCTCTATGGGTTCACCCAACTGTCCTGCAACGTGCACTGCGCTCAAATCGTTTTCATCTACATCGTAAGGAATTAGTTCATAGTTTATTTTCGCCTTATCGAGAATCCTGGCTGCATTCGTTTTTTCTATCTTCAAAGTAATTGTTTTGTCGTTTGAACTATCTTTTTTCTATGTTCCGGAAATATGTTTATATACAACAAGTAAACTAATCCGGCACAATAATCTGTAAACCATCAATTCACTGGATATTCTGTCTTGGTTCTTGGCTCTTGGTTCTTGGTTCTTGCCTCTATCCATCCTAAAAACAACAAAACTTATTCATCAATACCTCAGCCACTTCCACAGTTCTTTCCAGGACACTTTCTTTCCGTACATCAGGATACCCGTCCGGTATATTTTACCGGCCATCCAGGTTGTACCAATAAACGATAGCACCAGGATAGTCAATGAAACGACAATTTGCCAAAACGGAACGCCAAACGGTAACCTGACCATCATAACGATGGGTGAAGTGAATGGAATCATGGAACACCAGAGAGCCAACGGTCCATCCGGATTCTGAGCACTGTATATGGCTGCATAGATGGCAAATATAATCGGCAAGGTTAAGGGTAATGAAAATTGCTGCGTATCGGTTTCACTGTCCACTGCCGATCCGACGGCCGCAAAAAGTGAAGCATACAGCAAATATCCACCCAGGAAATAGACAATAAAGAAGGAAAGGATCTTCAACAAATCAAACCCTTTAAGTAGATGAAACAAATTTTGTATGCTGCCCTCGTGCATGGCTTGTACTCCCATTCCCGCCTGGTTTGCCTCATTTAATGCATTCAGATTGATCGTTGTTCCAAGAAAGCTATTTACCAGGTATGAAATCGTTGCTGTTAACAATACCCAAAGAAAAATTTGTGTCAGCCCAACCAAAGCGATTCCGATGATTTTACCCATCATCAATTCAAATGGTTTAACCGACGAAATAATCACTTCCACAATCCGGCTGGTTTTCTCCTGCACGACCCCGGCCATAACCTGCGCTCCGTAAATAACAATAAACATGTAAATTATAAATGCCGAAATCATCCCAATGACCAAAGCCAATTCCGACGAGCCAAGTTGTTCGTTGCCATCATTTCCCCACTTTATGGTTGGAATATCAATATTCGTGCGCGAATTTTCAACCATTTGTTTCAGGTTCGGGATGTTGTATGCAGCCAGCTTCTGTTGTTCTACATAGTTATTCAGTAACCCGGAAATATATGTTTTTAATTCCATATTGACTTGCTCCCGGGAATAAAGCGTGGCAGCCTTGGAGTCTTTGGATAAATCCCCACGAATGAGAAGCAACGCCGTAAAGTCCTTGTTATCGCCATTATCCTTTCTGACTTCTTCCGCCGGTTTATCCACAAAATCGAAAATATACGATTCATTGCTTTTCAGGACTTTCCGGTACATAGCTGTTTTGTCAATGACAACAATGTGTTTCTTATTTGTATCTTTTAAACTGGCCAGCCACAGAGGAACGGTAATCATCCCGGCAAACAATAACGGCGTCAGGAATGTCAGTATGATGAACGATTTCTTCATCACCCGTGTAGTGTATTCCCTTTTTATGATTAAAGTTATTTTTGACATGATGTTATCTTCCTACCGTTTTGATAAAAATATCGTTCATACTGGGTAATAATTCTTCGAAAGTGTATATTTCAGTTTGCTTGATGATAGAGCTCAACAATAAATTATTTTCGTCATCTACCTCCTTTTTCATAATTTTACTTTCTATAATCCCGTTCTTCCTTACCTGGGAAAGCAATTCAAAATCTTCTCCGGTAATAGGGCCGGAAGATCGAATAAGATAAGTCCTGGTTGCATGCGCTTTCCTGATCTCGGCAACATTCCCCTGAAGGACAATCTTCGACAGATTTACCAGCGATATATTCTCGCAAAGGTCTTCCACCGTTTCCATATTATGGGTGGAAAAAATAATTGTAGCGCCCTTGTCGCGTAAATTCAGGATTTCCCGCTTTATTAAATCCGTATTGACGGGATCGAAGCCACTGAACGGTTCATCAAAAATAAGTAACCGGGGATTATGAAGTATCGTGGTAATGAACTGTACCTTCTGTGCCATTCCTTTCGAAAGTTCTTCCACTTTTTTGTACCACCATTCCTGGATTTCGAATTTTTCAAACCAGTATTTCAACGCCTTCAAGGCATCATGCTTCGTCATCCCCTTGAGTTGGGCCAGGTACAACGCCTGATCGCCCACTTTCATTTTTTTGTACAGCCCCCGCTCTTCCGGGAGGTAGCCGATATGTTGCACGTCCGCCGCCGTCATTCGCTTGCCATTCAACCGTACCTCACCGCTATCAGGGGCTGTAATGCAATTGATGATCCGAATCAATGTTGTTTTCCCGGCCCCGTTAGGCCCCAGTAACCCGTAGATCGTATTTTCGGGAACCGTGAGGCTTACACTGTCCAACGCCAAATGTCCGGCAAATTGTTTAACTACATTTTCTACCTCTAATAATATCATGTTTATCGGTTAATTGGTTGATTAGTTAATTGGGTGATTGGGTGACTCTATCAATAAATAACGCCGAAGGCTAATAACAATAAATAACGCGAAGCAAATAACTACTAATAACGCGAAGCAAATAACTATCAATAACGCGAAGCAAATAACTATCAATATAGCCGAAGGCTAATATCAATTTATTCATATCGCAAAGCTATAACTTTCCTTCGTCGCTAAAACTGTAATACTCCCCCCGGGCTATGATAATATGATCGAGCAATGGGATACCGATGGCTTCACACCCTGTTTTTATCCGTCTGGTTATCATTTCGTCTTCCTGGCTTGGCCGGTTTTGTCCCGAAGGATGATTATGGGCCACCACGACGGCTTGTGCCGATTTCTCGAGTGCCATTTTCAGCAACATGGGTATATCCACTACCGTTTGTTTGCTACCCCCTTGCGTCAATCGCTTTATTTCGATTACTTTGTTCGCCCCGTTGAGCAGTCCCAGCCAAAACTCTTCATGGGGTAAATCGACCAGTTGCGGTTCAAAAAGATCAAAAAGGTCCCTGCTCGAGGTAATTTTCTTCCGCTCCAGCATTTCGTTTGTTTTGCGTCTTTTCCCCAGTTCCAACGCTGCCATAATCGTAATAGCCTTTGCTTCACCGATTCCCTTAAAGCGCTTGCACAAATCATTGATGGTAAGCTGGGCCAGTTCATTCAGGTTATCCCGGCAATCGCGCATAATCCGGCGTGATAAGGCTACGGCCGACTCATCCCGGTTTCCCGAACCAATCAGAATAGCCAGTAACTCGGCATCCGAAAGACTTTGTAAGCCTTTCCGCAGCATCTTTTCACGAGGCCGGTCATCTTCCGCCCAATCACGAATAGTCAATCGTTTATCGTCGGTTAGCATGCCTCAAAAATACAAATAATTTTTGCGCTCACAAACTTTCTTAATGGATATAAAAAAAAGCAGCTTCATTCCGATAGTTTGAGGCTGCTTTTTAATGGGAGATTTCCTGAATAGCGCAACGTTAGCAAAGCGTAGCTTCCCGATAAACCGGGACAAGTGGTGCTGGAAATAAAAACAGTTTTTAATTATGACAAAGAGGAGTAACTGCAAATTCAGGAATGTTTAGAATGCAAGAGGCTGGTATCGAGTAGTTGGACTCCCACGTCTAGGACTTGTAGAATCATCAGTTAATTGAGAACTGGGAGCCCGACTGAAAAACGATCCTTTATCAGCCACTCTACCTGCATTCTTTTGATTTTAGTTACGGCTTCGGCGACACAACGGCTTATCGGATTCCTCCCGTTGCTCATTCTGAGTGTACTCTTAGTATAGATAGGGTTCAGTTAGGGTTCGGATAGGTAGACCTAACTGAACCCTATCGAAACTCTAA
>JAUZOM010000157.1 GCA_030706465.1 Bacteroidota bacterium
CTCCATGACTTCATGTCCCCAGTTTGGATGGAAATTTTTAGTTTCTACCAAATGGGACCCGACACAAGGGAAAGAGCAGTATGGTGCTTTGTTGTTTATTGCAGGAACTTTGTTTACCTCGGTGCTCGCCTTAATCATTGCCATCCCAATGGCCTTTTCGACGTCCTTGTTTATTGGTGAGTATTTCCGGAATACCCGTATGGCATCGGTCGTAAGCACGTTGGTCGATTTATTGGCAGGCATTCCTTCCATTATTTACGGCTTATGGGGCTTCTACATATTACGCCCCTTTATCGTCTCCCTTGGCTTAAGTCCACAGGGGTACGGGATTTTCACTTCCGGCCTCATCCTGGCCATTATGATTATTCCTTATGCCACATCCTTAAGTAATACGACGATCATGATGGTCCCGAATGAACTGAAGGAAGCCGCTTATTCGTTGGGTGCTACGCGCCTTGAGGTCATTTGGAATGTGATCCTCCCCAATGCGCGTTCGGGAATTACAGCCAGCTATATTTTAGCTTTTGGACGGGCATTGGGGGAAACATTGGCCGTTACCATGTTGATAGGGAATGCAAATATTGTCCCCACCGGGTTGTTTAGTACCGGAAATTCTATGGCCAGTGTGATTGCCAACCAATTCGGCGAAGCAAGTGGGTTACAGTTAAGTTCGTTGATTGAGATCGGATTACTCTTGTTTGTCATTACAACGATTATCAATGCTGTTGGAAAATTTATTATTAAAAAAATGGCCTAATGGATCAAACTAATATTTTCACAGAAAAGAAAAGAGCGGAAATCCTTTCCAATCATTTTGCAGGGCGTAAATTCCGGGACCGTTCATTTTTAATAGCGGTAATCTTCTTTTCGCTTATCACCATTTCCTTTGTCTTTTTAATCATCGGGAGCTTGGTAATGAAAGGATACCACCAGATTAATTGGGCATTTTTTACACAAACCGCACCCGATACATTCACCGCCATGATGGCTAAGTCGAGCGGGCAGATCATTCCCGGGGGAATTGTCAACGGGATAACCGGTTCCCTTTACCTGGTCGGCATTGCTTCGTTGATTGCTATTCCGTTTGGCGTTTTAATAGGCATATACCTGTATGAGAACAGCAAGAAAAGATATGCCGGGGTGATCCGCGATATTACAGACGTATTGCAGGGTGTTCCTTCTATTGTTGTCGGATTGATTGTTTATCTTTGGGTGGTGGTTCATGTTACCCATGGATATTCCGTATTAGCCGGTAGTATTGCCCTGGCCCTGATGATGCTACCACTCATTATCCGCTCTACGGAAGAGTCGATGAAGATGATTCCCGACACCTTAAAGGAAGCCGCTATTGCGTTGGGTACGCCCTACTATAAAGTGATTTTAAGAGTACTTATTCCGACCAGCTTCAGCGGGTTGATGACCGGCATATTGCTCGCCATTTCGCGTATTCTGGGTGAAACGGCTCCCTTGATGCTCACTACGCTTGGGAATCCGGCTATCAACTGGCACCTGACAAAACCGGTAAGTGCAGTCCCTTTATTGATCTGGCAGTTTTATAACGATCCCAACATGGTGGATCTGATCTGGAGTTCTACGTTGTTCCTGATGGGATTTGTGCTGATACTGAACATGCTCTCTAAATGGATTGCGGCTAGACGGAACTTGTAAACACGAAGAAATTAAAAAAGAACCTATATAAAAGGAATTAATCAAGATGAATGAAATGAATGATACTACCAGGCCCTCCATATTATCGATCGAAGGTCTCTCTATCGCTTACGACAAGGATAAATTTGCCGTAAAAGATGTAACTGCCACCATAAAGAAAAACGCCATTACGGCCATTATGGGACCTTCGGGTTGTGGAAAGACAACTCTTTTGCGGGCTATCAACCGGATGCACGAACTCTATCCCAATATTAGCACACAGGGAATAATTAAGCTGAATGACGAGAATATCTATGAAATGTCGACTATCAAATTGCGTAGAAAGATTGGTATGGTTTTTCAACGTCCTAACCCTTTCCCCACGTTGAGTATTTACGAAAATGTAATAGCGGGATATAAACTGAATGGAATTCATTTGAAACGTTCGGAGCGGGATGAAATTGTCGAAACGTCGTTACGGGATGTTACCCTTTGGGAGGAGGTAAAAGCTTCGTTGCATAAAAAAGGAACTTTTTTGTCGGGAGGACAGCAACAGCGGTTATGCATAGCCCGTGCACTTGCCTTTAAGCCGGATGTTATTCTGCTGGACGAACCAACTTCGGCGCTCGATCCTGTCGCTACAGCCAAAATAGAAGATTTGCTGGTAGAATTGAAAAAACAATATACGATCGTGTTGGTTACACACAATATGTCGCAAGCGGCCCGTATTTCGGACAACTCTATGTTTATGTACCTGGGGGAGCTGATTGAATATGAAAATACAAAAACGATATTTACGAACCCGAAAGATCCACGTACCGAAGGATACCTGACAGGAAAATTTGGTTAATTACAACTACAAAAAACGGATTTACAGAGAATTTCTTCCTTTAGATTAATAAAGAAATAAACAAATTCAGCTAATGAACATACAAAAAGACAATGCCATGCAGCAAATAAGGACCCAGTTTGACGAAATGTCGAAGGTGGTGTTGCAGCAACTCGATTTATTAGAAAAAATTATCAACGGAGGTGTAACAGTCATTTCCGATGAAATGTTGAAAGAAATGAATGCGAATGAAGAGCGTACCGATCAGTATGAAGTTCAAATTACTGACGATATTATTGATGTCATCGTGTTACAAAAACCGGTTGCATCCGATCTGCGCCAGGTGATGGCCGTTTATCAGATGGTTGCTAACCTGGAACGTATAGGCGACTCGGTCATGAATATCATCCGGTACATTCCCCGGATTCAGGATACGGAAGTTTACCTGAAAATGTCGGAAGTAATTACCAATATGCTGATGGCCAGTGTCAGCATGGTCCGCAAATCAATCCTGTCCTTTGTTTCCAACGATAAGGAGGAAGCTATCTGGACCATTAAGAATGATGTAGTGGTGGATGAAATGAATCATAAACTGATTAAAAAGGCTATTACAAAAAGTAAATTTTCGGAAGAAATACAGCAGTTGCTTTTCACCTTTATTCAATTGAACAGTATTATTTCAACCATCGAACGCATTGCCGATCATGCTACCAATATTGCGGAGGCATCCATTTATGCCATCGAAGGAAAAGACCTGCGCCACCAGAAGGATATTGACGAATAACAATAGCTGATCTTTTGTCTTAATGAAGCCTTACTATCGGCCAAATTCGTCAAAGGGTCGAGTTCCAGATAAATAACCTACATAGATTGTATCTGTGTATAAACGATTGTATTCAGCTCTACCTCCTTACAATCTGTTGATAAAACGAAACAGCCCAGCTTAATTAAAATTAGGTTGGGCTGTTTTTAGTTATTTTTTAATTTGAACATTCACTCTTTGTCGAATATCTGAAGAGGAAGTCCCAATATTGATGGTATATCTTCCCGGATTAATTTTCCATCCTGTGGCTTTTTCGTCATAAAAAGCCCAGTCTTTTACAGGTAAATTCAGTTCCACTTGCTTTACCTCACCGGCATCTAACATGATTTTAGAAAAAGCTTTTAATTCTTTTAATGGGCGAAGGACTGTTGGTTTTATTTCCGAAATATATGCCTGTACTACTTCGCTACCTTTCATTTTTCCTGTATTCTTGACATTAACAACCAGTTTTATAACATCATCAGAAGTAAAGATGGTTTTATCGGTGATCGCTTTGGTCATTTCAAAAGTAGTATAACTCATTCCGAAGCCGAACGGAAACAAAGGAGTTATCTTTTTTGTGTCGAACCAACGATAACCGACCAGAATATCTTCCTTATATTCCTCTTTTTTCCCATCTCCCGGATATGAAATCTTTCCAAATGAAATGGCAGCATTATCTTCCAGTTTTTTAGGGAATGAAAACGGTAACTTTCCGGAAGGATTCACTTCTCCCGAAAGTATGTTCGCAATGGCATTTCCAGCTTCGGAACCCAGGTACCAGACTTGTGCCAAAGCCGGGATCTTTGAAAGCCACGGCATTTCTACGGCATTTCCACTGCAAATAAGAACAGCTAAATTTTTATTCGCAGTTAATAATGCATTTATCAGCCGATCCTGTTCGTAAGGAAGTGCCAAGGACTTCCGATCATCTCCTTCACTATCCTGAAAATAATTTTTATTCAATCCTCCGATAAATATAACCGCATCAGCGTTCCGGACAACTTCTACAGCTGCCTGTATCAAGGAATCTGCGGCTAATTTACTTTTTGCATTATTTTCGGTTATTTCGGAGGAATAACCTTTCGAATACACGATTGTTTCTATCCCATATTTTTTTGTCAATCCTTCCAATGGTGAAACTTCATAAGCAACTTTGAGGGATGAAGAACCACCACCAATGACTAAACTTCGGGTTGCATTTTCGCCAATTACAGCAATTCTCTTATATTTTCCAACAGGAATTGGAAGTGTTTGATGCTCATTTCTCAATAAAACAATTCCTTGTTCTGCAATTTTACGGGCGGCTTCGGAATGTTCAGGGCTGATGAATTTCCCATAAGGCCGGTCAGTATTCATGGTTGTCCGGAAAATCATACGTAGTAGACGACTAACTTTGTCATTGAGTAATTTTTCATTGTATTTTCCGGATTTTAAACCTTGTAAAAATGGATTAGCCAAATAATAGGAAGAATATGACGATGTCCCTTTTGTCGTCAATCCATCGGTCCATGTGCCCATTTCAAGGTCAAGTCCATTATTTACAGATTGATCGGAATCGTGTGTGCCGCCCCAGTCACTTATAACTACACCATCAAATTTCCAGTCCGATTTCAGTATCCTATTTAATAATAAATCATTATGGCAACAATGTTGACCTCTGAATTGATTGTACGAACCCATAATTGACCAGGCTTTTCCTTCAAGGACAGCGGCTTTAAAAGCAGGTAGGTAGATTTCGTACAACGCCCGGTCACTTGCTTCGACGTTCACCGTGAAGCGTTCTTTTTCCTGATTATTCAGCGCAAAATGCTTGACACAAGCTGCAACCCCATTCTCCTGAACGCCTTGAACGTATGGAACCACCATACGGGAGGAAAGATATGGGTCTTCGCCCATATATTCAAAATTGCGACCGTTAAGGGGGGTACGATAAATATTTACACCCGGCCCTAAAAGAACGCTTTTATTTCTGTAGCGCGCTTCCTCTCCAATACTTTTGCCATACAAATGCGAAACTTCCGGGTTGAACGAAGCTGCCAGGCAGGTTAATGCCGGAAAAGCAGTGCACGAGTCGTTTGTCCATTTTGCCCCCGACCATTCGTCCCAGAATACTTCTTCGCGTATTCCATGTGGCCCATCGGTCATCCAGACCTCCGGTATTCCTAAGCGAGGTACACCTTTAGAACAAAATTTTGACTGGGCATGACACATAGCCACTTTTTCTTCTAACGTCATTAACGAGAGTGCATTTTCAATACGTTTTTCAATAGGCTGATTTACATCTAAATAAATTGGCTTTTGTGCTTTAGTAGAATTTAGGCTTAAAAGCAGACAGAAAATACTAATACTTAAGATTCTCATTTTTCTTATTTTTTATTTGATAACTATAATCGGTTAATGCATTAAACCCCAATGTATTATCAACCGTAAGATCTGCATTAGCAGCTGTTTTAAACAGAATATCTTCTGATGATCCTTTATTTCCACTAACATCAACGGGTATAACCGGCAGATTATAAATTTTTGCAGATGACTACCTATCAGAGAATTAGCAACCAAAAAAATGGTAGTGCAAATATTTTGCACTACCAAAGATTTACCTATAATAAAACTACTTCACTGAGATTTTTGTAGCACAATCATCTACGTGAACAATGTACAAACCGGAATTCAATGATTGTGACCTGAATTTGCCAACAACATTCATTGATTGAATAAGACGGCCCGAGACATCAAATAGTTTTACATTATTTTGTACCCCATCAATGTTGATCATATGATTGGTTGTACTAATTCTGTATTTAGTATAATCGATTGTCGGAATCGAATTTGGGCCGGTTATTGTTATTAATCCGGTTGAAATTAAAGTGTCGGTTGACCCGCTGTTACTGGAAATTAATTTCACAGTAAAAGTACCTCCATTGGTGTAAGTATGAATTGGGTCTTGGTCCGTACTTGTACCTCCATCACCAAAATCCCAACTCCATGAAGTGGCATTTGTTGACAAATCATAAAATTGAATAGCTATTGGTGCTGTACCTGACGTAGTTTCAGCATAGAAATCGGCTTTTACAGGAAGAACTTCTTTCAGAGTTAAATTATCTATCAGGATTTCATTTGAGCCATCAGCTTTGTTTGAACCCATTTTGAAAACAAAATAATAGGTACCGGAGGTCGGTGCTTTAAAAGAAGTAACGGTAGTGGCACTTTGCAGATGACCATCAATAAATTTTGGAGATCCATTCCAGGTATTTATGGCAAACAACTGAGTACCTTGTGTCGCAGTATAGTCTGTTCCATCTACCGGCATTACCGTGCCAATATACCCTTCGCACCAATAATCGGCTATTCCTTTAATATCCTTGAATAAACCATCAAAAACGTAGGAATATCCTTTCTTCAACTGAACTTCCTGGAAAATAGCTTTATTGAAATTGCCACCATCCGATTGGATACGCAGGCTTCCTCCTGCACCTCCGGTAGGGATAGCATCGGTATAATTCCAGGTAAGTGTCGTAGCATCTGCTGCATTTAACTTCGAAGTATACCAGAAATTACCATTTTCCATATTTCCTCCATAAAGCATTTCGCCGGCAGGTAATGCAGGACGGTCGTTCACTTTTATCAATCCGGTGCTCACAAGAACAGAATCACCTATTTCGTTTGTTGCCTTTAGGGTCACATTATAGGTACCTATTGCTGTATAGGTATGTTCCGGCTGTTCCTCAGTACTGGTTGCAGATCCATCCCCAAAATCCCACAGGTAAGAGTTGGCAAATTTTGTGGTATTTACGAATTTGGCGGTTAGTGATGGGAATCCTACTGCATTGGTGGCTGTAAAGCTTACAGCCGGTTTAGTTCTGGTTTGTGTCAAAGACAATTCGTCCAGGGCTATTTGGTAACCTGCACCATCCCATGTACCCATTTTTACGATCAGATAATAGTCTCCGGTTTCTGTAGGAGTGTAAGTCGAATAAGGACTTGAATGGATTTTGAATGTTCCGTTTAATCCGGCTACCGGACTTCCGGCATTCCAGGCATCAAATTTTGCAATCAAAGTTCCATCTGCCGTACCATAATCGGCACCACCTCCTGCAGGTTTTGGTCCGATATACACTTCCGTCCAAAAGCTTTTCAGGTTTGTACTAAAGTCCCTGAATGCACCATCAAATACATAGACAGAATCAATACTTAAATGAACTTTCTGGTAAATAGCATATTGAATCCCTGCAGCACCTGCCGGAGCCGTAACATATAAGCAACCGCCCTTACCTGCATTTGGCACTTTCTCTGTATAGTTCCAGGTAGCAACAGGGTAAAAATCAGCTCCTGTATTTAAATAATCAACTGTCCAATAATCTGCGCTTTCCATATTTCCACCCTTGATTAAACCACCACCTGTTAAAGGGACAAGCGGAGTGACGTTTATGAAGTTGGCAGAGGTTTTTACATTGTTGCCAATCTCATTCGTGGTAGTAAGAGTCACTGTATAATTGCCCACGGTGGCAAAAGTATGGCTTGGATTTTGATCCGTGCTGCTACTTCCATCACCAAAATCCCATGACCATGAAGTTGCATATTTTGAATCATCAGCAAATTTTACATTCAGGGGAGCAAATCCGGAGCGTACATCTGCATGGAATGCCGAAATGGGTGCAATTCGTGCACTGGTCAATGTGAGTTCATCTACAATGATTTCAAATTTTGGTACGGTTGCGTCCCAGGTAGTTGTTCCCATTTTAAGTATAAAGTAGTATACACCTGTAGTTGGGGGTACAAATTGTTTACAGGTAGCATTCAACTTAAACGTTCCTTCAGCAGCAGCTGCAGGATTATCCCAACTGCCGTAGTTGGCAATCTTGGTCCCTGATTGGGGATCTGTATAATCTGTTCCTTCAACAGGGATACTTCCAATATAGGCTTCGCACCATGCCTGTTGTAAACTAATATTCTTAAAAGCGGCATCGAAATTGTACACAGAATCAGCCGACAAAGTCACTGCCTGATAAATACAATACTGGGAATTTCCGGCTGTGGATGTTCCCGTAACATGTAAACCTCCACCTACTCCTGCTGTTGGTTTGTCAGCGGTATAACCCCACTCAGCCACCGGATTCTGTGTAGCAGGTGTATTCAAATAACTGATCTGCCAGGCTCCCTGACTTTCCATGTTCCCATTAGCAAGTCGATTGCCAACAGCTGCACTGACTGTAATATAACAGATACAGCACAAGACTAAAAAGAGAATTTGTTTTTTCATAAAGCATTTTTTGATTTAATTGATCACATATAGTTGTTAAATAAAATGATTCTTATTCACCGTTAGGGAAGATCGACAAAGTGGCAGGAACAGAATAGTTGTTAAATTTATCTACTGTATACACCGATACCTGATAGCCTTTTATCTCTAAATTTGTCAATTTATAAGTTTCAACCAATCCATCGAGTACGATGGTTGAATCCTGTAGGGTGATGACATTTTTTACAGCAATGTTTCCTTTCGGATTCGTCCAGGTTAAGGTAGCTTCTTTCAGTCCCGACACTACTGCCAGATTGATGACCCTGGGTGAATAGGTTTGTACATTACTCAGATAGTCTTTATAATTGTCTTCCATGCTATTGCAATTTGTGAGCAGGAAGGCTATCATCATTGTTCCGATTATTTTAAGTGTTTTCATGTTAATTTGCTGATGTAAGTTTATTGATTATCCAAACCATAAAGTGATATTTCCGAGCCGTATACATCTGCTTCGCTCCCGTAGTTGGACAAAATACTGAATTTAAAATACCGGAAGGGCATCGACACAGTTTCCAGATTAAATTCGTGTCCATTAATGGCCGCTTGAATGGCTGCAGTGGGTATATTTCCGTTGGCATCACGCGGGTCGCCAATATCAAATGTTCCCAACGGCATCCAGATGTTTTTGTCGTTACTGACAGAAATGCTGAACGATTTCATATTTTCGGGTTGATAGTACAGGTAATTTGTACTGACTCCGTTTTGATCGGCACTGGTGTAGGCAAATGCCCTTTGCCATACAACAAATCGATTAATAACAACCTTTTTATTTAAATCAATAACAATATCGAGAGGCCATTTTAGCATGCCGCCGTTATCGGCACGATCAATTATGAAATAACTGTTGTCTGTATTAACTTCTTTGGTGTCAATTACATCGTCAAAGAAATTAACCAATTTACCTTCGTATTTATCCCCATCGCACGAAAGACTTTGGATAATGGTCCAGGATTTTTTATCAATCTTTTGTTCCAATAAGGGTTGGTA
>JAUZOM010000158.1 GCA_030706465.1 Bacteroidota bacterium
GCCGATTTTAATAATGATGGTCTTCTTGATTACTATGCTATTGGCAATGGAACTGGAAATATTGGAACAATTTTCTTTCAAAATCAAGATGGAACTTTTACCAAAGATGATACATCGTTTACCGGAACAAATTTAATTGATCCGGACGTAACCGTACTTGATTTTAATAACGATGGGTATTTGGACATGTTTATTTGTGCTTGGGACGATAATGCAAAATCACGCATTTCAGAACTTTTGATTAATGATGCTTTTGGTCATTTCACAGCTATGGCTCAACCGAACCTTATTCAAAAAGGATACGGAAGTGCAGTTTGGGCTGATGTTGATGGAGATGGTTGGTTAGACTTATTGCTGAATGGTGATGGAGGTGCAAACGATGAAGCTAGCAGTGACATCTATCGACTGTACAAAAACAATGGTGGAGTTTTAGTCCCAAAAGCAACTTTCAATGATTATCGTCAGATTAGCGTTGGTGATGGCGCACGAATGGTTGACTGGAATAACGATGGTAAATTAGACGTAATTCTATCAGGTTGGAGCAATACCAAAAGTCGTCAGGTTACCATGTTGTTTACTTGTACTGATGCTGCTAATTTTACTTTTGTTGAGGATCCGTTGAGTAGTATTTTACCCGGGGTTTCAGAAAGTAGTATCGAAACTGCCGATTTGAATAATGATGGAAAAATTGACTTGCTGATTACTGGTGGAAATTATGGAAGTACAGCAGGATTAACTCCATTCATTACCGGCTATGTATTGAATACAACTTCTGCAGTTAATGCAAAACCAACGGCTCCTACTGGATTGGCGACTGAGAATACTGGAACTGACCCGATCGTATTAACCTGGAATGCAGCTACCGATGATCATACTCCTGCTAATTCATTAACCTATAATGTATCATTGAAAAATACAACAACCGGCAAATGGCTGTACAATCCGATGGCAGTAATGGATGGTGCAAATGATGGTTGGAGGAAAGTCGGTGGCGAAATGGGCAATGTAGGCACTAACAAACGTTGGGAATTATACAACCTTGCTGCAGGAAATTACGAATGGAGTGTTCAGGCTATCGATGCGAATTTTACAGGAGGTTCATTTGCCACAAAACAAACTTTTGTAGTAAGACCAACTGCTATAAATACTATTCGGTTAAATACCAATGTACACATCTTTGCTGCTGAAGGAAAACTTCACATTGAAAGCAGTAATAGTGAAAACCTTTTAGTCTCAGTTTACAGTATAACCGGTAAATTAATGAGCCAATTTAACACAAAGGTTGTGAACTCAGTATCTTTGAATCACGGCGCTTACTTAGTTACATTGTCAGATGGAACTGACGTAAAGACTCAAAAAGTGATTTTATAATATTCAGCAAAATGGGTTTTACTTTAGAAATGATTCACGATTTTAAGTTTAATCCTTTGAGCTAAAACCTCGAAACTCTGCTTCGAAAAGGAATTATTTTTTAAACAACCTCGTCAGCTCTACTGCGAGGTTGTTTATTTGTGAAAATTAAAAATGACTCAATATTCAATTATTGATAAATTTACAGTTGGACTGATAATTAGAATCAAATTTGAAGCTATAAATTATACTGTAACTGGACAAATAGTGGAGCTTGCTGAACTCTGTAAGAGTTTTCCAATGTAAGCAACAGGATGATTGACTTTCAATGTTCTGAGGATTGAATCTCTCAAAGCAGGAATCAAGATAAAGTCTAACTTTTTAGAGAACTCAAGTTTCCACAATGTCACACATTATTTTGTCGTGCATTTTACCTTCCATGTTTGGGAGATACATAATAAAATATTGTTATAAAAATCACTAACGAATTATAGGACGTTCTGTTACGTCTATAAGAAGATCTTGTCCTTCGACAAACAATTTATTTAATGCATCTCCTGTGCTATATGGAATTGAATTAGCCTTTTACAAAGTGGTATTCAGTGTTTTTTAGTAAGAGAAGCCATAGATTCGGCAAAGGTTGATTCAGATTTAAAGCTGCTGCTTGAGTTTGATGCAGTGGATTCGTCTTCATATAATAAAGAATAAATTTCAATAGTGTCTCAATAGCTGGAAATGCATCGTTCTTACGACGCTTTTTTTGTAGTTCCATGGTATTTTAATTCCACATAATTTATATTTAACATAATTCATAATTTTAAATTTATTAAAATGAAAATCTATTACTTGAAAAGAATTCTAATGACAGTTATTACTGTTGTGTTTTTCACATCAATGTTTGCTCAACCGGCAAATGTGTATTTGATTGGCGGGCCGGTCAATAAAAACAATCCTAATTGGCTATTGGATCAAAAAGTAGAATTGACGAAAGACCCCAACAATCCATCTCTTTTTTATTACAAAGGCTATTTAGCTTACAATTGGCGCGGAGATGAAAGAGGCAATATAAAATTCTTGGTGGGAAATACCTGGGATGGTTCATTTCATCCCAATACTACTGATAACCAATTGTTAACTGGTACAACTTCCATGCGCCAGGATGGAAGTGACACGAAATGGTATATCCCTGATGACAGAAGCGGTGATGGGTACTATGAATTGACATTAAATGCTCAGGAAATGACTTTAACAGTTGATTCGTTTCGTCACGACCTGAACCCGGAAAAGATATATGCTGTTGGCGGAAGTCTGCCCTGTGGCTGGGATAATAGCAATCCGGAGGTTATGACAAGAACGAATCCGGAGGTGGCTGTTTATACATGGACAGGAACAATGAATTCGGGAGATTTCAAGTTTTTGACTCCCTTAAGTATTGGTAACTGGGATTTTTGCTACGATGCAACCACTGCCAATGAGCCGGTTTCATATGGTGTTTCACAAAATCTGGTTTTAGAAGTTCGAAATTCATCGGAAACTACATTTAATGATTATAAATTCATTATGAATGAAACGGCCGAATGTACCATCACAGTTGATCTTGTGAACAACAAAATGACAGTTACAAAAAACGGGGTCCTTTATGCTCAGGATATTTGGATAACCGGCTCTGCTATTCCTGGTGGAAAAGCAAAACTTGTTAGTGACAATATCGATCCGCTTATTAATTACCATTATTATGGCCAATTATTGGCAGGCGAATTTAAATTTGCGACTACCGAAAATATAAATTCAACTACCCAATTTTATACACCAACTTCTTCCGCTGATGCAATTTCTACTAATACGGATGTAAGTTTAACATCAAGTGCATCAACTTCGGGTTGGACTGTAACACAGGCAAACGACATGTATAAAATCAAACTAAATACTTTGACTAAGAAATTCAATGGCTCGATTTTTAACGTAGATCATGTGTATATTGTGGGCGGTGCCACTGCTGTAGGCTGGGATGCTGGAAATGCCATAGAGCTTACAAAAGGGACTGGAGACCAGTCAAATGTATTTACTTTTGACGGTGCTTTGAAAACCAATGTCGCTGGAGATGATCGGAATAAATTTAAATTCCTGTTGCAAAAGGATTGGGGACCCTATAGTTTCCATCCTCAAACCGAAAATGCGTCTATTACCGGAGCACAATTCTTCACAGATCACCACTCCGACGATTACAAATGGACTATTGATGATGATAAACAAGGGAGATATGTTATTACTCTTGATGCGTTGCAGGAAACCATTCAGTCCACCTATTATCCCGTTAGTGCAGCAAATCTGGTTGAAATGAATTCGGATATTAAAGTATTTGCTGCAAATGGTCGTATCCAGATTGTAACTGACAATGAAAATGCCAAAACAGCCCAGGTTTTTGCTGTCGATGGGCATAAAGTGGCTGACAGATCATTTGACCGCGATGTAGAGATCGATTTAATTTCAGGCATTTATACTGTAAGAGTGTATGATGGAACAACTGAATTGATGACCCGAAAGGTTATTATTATAAAATAAATCAAAGTTAAGTACGGTACATGACATATCATGTGCCGTACCTAATCATTTAATATGATAAAAATGAAGAAATTATTTGCATTATTCTTTTGTTTGACAGGCTTTATGATATCCGTCAATGCAGTTACTGGTAATCCGGTTGCTAACCCCTCGGCTATCGTAACGTCGAATTATATGCGCTTCACTGTGCTTACACCGGAAATAATTCGCATCGAGCGGAGTACACTTAAAAAGTTCGAAGACAGAGCCTCTTTTGTGGTGATCAATCGTAATCTCCCGGTACCTTCTTTTACAACCAAAGAAGAAGACGGGTATTTGACTATAACCACCGACAAACTCACACTGAGATACAAAGTCGGCAGTGACCCGTCTACCAACGATCCCTGTAGTCCGAATTTACAAATAACCATGTCGGGAAATGGGGAGAATGTAGTTTGGTATCCTGGTAAAAAGGATCCCTACAACTTAAAAGGAACCGCACGAACACTCGATAATGCTGAAGGTGATGTCCGGTCTTGGCTCGAAGACGGGTTGGTTTCCCGCTCAGGTTGGGCTGTTATTGATGAGCAAAAGGCCCGTAATGATGGGAGTTATAGTCTGATGTTCGATGGTAGCGATGGAGTCGACTGGGTTGCACAACGTCAGGACCCTAATTCAATGGATATGTATTTTATGGGTTATGGCCACGACTACAAGAAAGCATTGTATGATTTTACCCAGATTGCAGGAAAAATTCCATTGCCTCCTCAGTATGTATTCGGATATTGGTATTCAAAATACCAGCGCTATTCCGAGCAGGATCTTAGAGGTATCGTAAGTGATATCAAAACCAATAACATCCCTATGGATGTATTGGTGATTGATATGGACTGGCACAAAGATGGATACAACAACAGCACCAGTGAAACCCAATGGACCGGTTGGACCTGGAATAATGCACTATTTCCGGATCCTCAGGGATTTATCAGCTGGCTTCATCAGCAAAATTTGAAAACGACATTGAATTTGCATCCGGCCGATGGTGTGGGGCAGTATGAAGATCATTTTACCGATCTGGCGAATGATTTGAATATGCCAACCAATCAAACCATTCCCTGGAATATAGAAAATAAGAATTTCTATAAAGCATTTTTCAAGGACATCCTCCGACCACATGAAAATATGGGTATTGATTTTTGGTGGCTCGACTGGCAACAATGGATGATTGCTAAAAATGAACCCAAATTGGGCAATACTTTTTGGCTCAACCATGTGTTTTTCAATGATAAAAAACTTCAGGGGAAAGATCGCCCGCTTATTTTTCACCGCTGGGGAGGACTGGGGAATCATCGTTATCAAATCGGATTTTCCGGTGATACCTTTTCTACGTTTCCAACGCTTGGTTTTGAGACCTATTTTACTGCTACAGCAGCCAATGTAGGTTATGGATACTGGAGTCACGACATAGGAGGCCACCAGCAGCCGGGTGCTAATAATCCTGAGCTTTATCTGCGCTGGATTCAGTATGGAGTTTTCTCCCCCATACTCAGAACCCATGCTACGAATGCTTCGAACATTGAACGCCGTATCTGGAAGTATGATAATTTCCCATTGATGCGTCAGGCTATTGAATTGCGTTATGCGCTTATTCCTTACATATACACGTATGCGCGTTACTCCTACGATACAGGAATATCATTATGTCGTCCGATGTATTACGACTATCCCGAAGCTGAAGAAGCTTACACTTTCGATGGAGAATATATGTTTGGTAATGATATGCTCGTTGCTCCGGTTTGTAAATCGGACAACGGTAATGCGACTGTCGATCAAACTGTGTGGTTGCCTGAAGGTAAATGGTATGAAGTGGCTACCGGTACAACGCTTCAGGGAAATCAGGTGGTTACACGCCCATTCACCCGCGAGCAAATCCCATATTATTATCGTGAAGGAGCTGTTATCCCATTGTATACTCCAATACGACACCTGAATAACAGGCCTGATACGCTTATCATACAGTTTGCACCCGGTGCACAGGGCGAATTCTCGCTCTACGAAGACGAGAACAACAACAGTAATTACGAACAGGGTAGTTATACTTTTACAAAAATCACCCAATCTACAACGGATAATATCAGTACATACACTGTGAATCCACGAACAGGTTCGTTTGCCGGAATGCCATCAACCCGATCATTCCGTTTCGAAATGCTGGACAAGAATAACCCGGTAAGTGTGAAAGTCAATGGAGTGGATGTTCCTTATACTTATGATCAGGATAAACGTACGATTACAGTGGATGTAATCAATAAATCATACGACAATATTCCTGTTAATGTGGTGATTAATAATAATTAAAAACAGGAAGCAAAATGAAAAGAATAATCATATGTTTGATCTTGGCATGTTCCGTACTTGCATCAAATGCTAAATCGTGGAGCATCATAGGTAAAGCACTGGATAAGGATACTACGTTACTCATAAAGGATGCTACAAATCCTATCTTATACAGATATGTTGGGAAGCTTACCAATAAGAGCTTTAAAGTGACTGATAGTACTAATTATTACATCCCAACATGTGGATTGAGTGACCCATTCAATCTCCAGATAGGCATGGAGAAACAAGTTGACGAAACGCAAACCGGCTTTATGGTGAAATATCCGAATTCCGATAATCTATACCGTATTTCAGTGACCGTTGGTACCACTCCACAAATTCTGGTTGAAAAGGTTGTTCCTTACAATCATCTTTATTTGATCGGCGGACCGGTAAATAGCCACGATCCTAACTGGTTACTAACAGATGCCCAGGAACTAGATAAAGATCCCACAAACCCTTTTGTTTTCTATTATCGTGGTTTCCTTAAATACAACACATTCGGAGAAGAACGTGGATCAATAAAGTTCCTGACATCAAATACTTCATGGAACCCTGCATTTCACCCTACTGGGACTGTCAATGCACTGCTGAGTCAAGCTTCCAATATGCGTTTGGATGGTGCTGATACCAAATGGGAAATACCGGCTGATGGTTCCGGTAACGGTTATTATGTAATCAAACTGAACACCTTGGACGAAACCATTAGTGTGGAACAGTTTGTGGCATCAAACGTCAATTATCCGGCAAATGTCTACATTACCGGCGATGCAATGCCTTGTGGATGGGTGAATGATGTTCCCGAAGTGATGGTGTCACCCAATATCTTTGATGGAAAATACGAATGGACCGGCAATGTACTTGCAGGTCAGTTTAAGTTCCTGAAAGTTAAAGGTACCTGGGGAAGCTGTTATGTGTCTACAGTCCAGGATCAGTCTATTGAATATGGAAAATCGTACCCTTTAGTTTATGAATTTGAATATTACAACAATGGTGGTAATGATTATAAATTTGTCATTCCTCAAGCTGACCGGTGTACTATCGATGTGGATTTGGCTAACATGCAAATGTCGGTTAGAAAAGAAACTCAAAATTCAATCGAAAACTTAAAACCGGGAGATGAGGTAATCGTTACGGCTAATGCCGGAAAAATTCAAGTCAAAAGCTCTTCATCTTTCAGGAAAGATTTTGCTGTCTTTGCTGTTGATGGGCGAAAAATTCACAGTAATTCATTTGTTTATGATTCAGAGGTATCGCTTCCTAAAGGTTGCTATATAGTAAAAGTAACCGATAATACGGGTAAAGGAATTATAAAAAAGATAGTAATTCAAGTGAATTAGGAGTTGAATCAGGAAAGAACAACAACATTAAGACAACAATTCTACCATAAACGAATGAAAAATAGTTCTTTTGCAGAACATACTTCGTGAGCATATTAAATGTTTGTTTTTTAGATAATCAATTGAAAGGCGATTCAATTGATTATCTGACAACATGTATAGGGCTTGAGAGTAAATCAAAAATAAGCTTTATCACTCTGTTTTTCAGAATCAGATTGACCTTTATTATCTTTAATAGAAGTCAATATGGTGGAATTTGTTGCTTTTTGCATTTGCTTTTAAACAGGAATAATTTCACTAGTTTGAACCCTTAATTTGCGAATCATGTGATTTTATAAAGGAGTTGGTATGAGATCTATTTAGCTGGGTTAGTGAACTGTGTTAAATTGTTCTATTATATTGACTCATTAACAACTATTCAAACTTAATTATATAAGATCGATCATTTTAACCTGTCGGGCAAAATAGCTATTGTATGATACTAGGTCGCCGATGGGTATAATGCCCTAAAATAAAAGAGAGGAAATGTCAAACAAAAAGGTTTTAGTATTCATAGGTACTTTATTCCTGTTAATATGTGTATTGCCAGATATATGTGCATTTGATACAATAAGAGAGGAAAAATTGTATGAATCAAATATTCGTAATCCGATAGATGTAGAACTTGGTGATCCTTATGTTTTATTGGCATCCGATGGAAAGTATTATATGTATGGCACAGATGAAACTGGAAAGATTGAAGGCTTTAGTGTATATTCTTCCGATAATTTAGTAGACTGGAAGCAAGAAGGCCAGGTTTACAAAGGGAATACCGCAAGTTCGTGGACGTTGCGGAACTTCTGGGCACCGGAAGTGTATGAACGTAATGGAAAATTCTACATGTTTTTCAGTGCAGACTGGAAATACAATCCGACACATGAAGCAGAAAACTTCAGGATAGGTGTAGCCGTGTCCGATAAACCAACAGGCCCTTTTCGCGATTTGTCGGATAAACCTCTTTTCGATCCGGGTTATCCTGTAATTGATGCCAATATATTAACTTATAACGGAAAGACTTACTTATACTATTCCCGTTGTTGTTATAAAAACCCTGTAAAAAGTGAAGTTTCTGATTGGGCACGGAAAATCAATCTTTTTCAGGAGATTGAAGAAAGCTGGATTTATGGCGTGGAGATCTCTTCTGATTACACTTCTGTAATCGGTGAACCTGTGCTTCTGTTGCAGCCACCCAAGACAATGAATGATAAGCAATCGGAATGGGAAAGTCGTTCAGTCACCAGTGGAGAAGTGAATCGAAGATGGACTGAAGGGCCCTTTGCGCTGGCACGAAATAATACCATCTATTTAATGTATTCCGCCAATTACTTTGGCGGAAAAAACTATGCTGTTGGTTATGCCACCTCATCACAACCACTCGGTCCTTTTCTTAAAGCACCTAATAATCCCATCTTACAAAAAAATACACATCGAGGTGGTATTGTTACAGGGACAGGGCACAACTCCGTTACGTATTCGAAAGATGGTAAAAGTATGTATTGTGTTTATCATGGCCGTACTTCACAAACAGGTGATAAACGCGTTGTTTTTATTGATAAAATGAAAATTCACAAAAAGGGGTTATTAGTTGTTGATGGCCCTACAACAAACAAAAAGGCTCTATAAATCTCATTAAAAGTATTAAATATGTTTAGCTATAAAAAAATAATTGTGTGTTCTTTCTTCAGCATTATGGGTATGTTAGTCCTACCTGCATTCGCAACCTGCATTCCAAGATTTAATAAGAAGGTTATTCCAGCACAGATTTGGTCTGTTAAAAAGGTCAATACCTGGTATGCGGCACAACCCTGGTTAAGCGGTTGTAATTTTCAGCCGAGTTCAGCTATTAATCAAATAGAAATGTGGCAGGCCGAAAGTTTTGATGCCCCTACTATTGATAA
>JAUZOM010000159.1 GCA_030706465.1 Bacteroidota bacterium
ATCTCAATGAGTTCTGTTACAAATTCAACCGACGATATTTCGGAGAAAAGATGTTCGATAGATTGGTTTTTGCCGCTGCAAAATACAATACAAACTTTAAATCCAGAATTTACAACAGGTCGCTTTGCGGATAATCATATTTTTTTATAAGAAACACTAACTCGGATACGGCATTTTCAATATGTGGGAATGGGGTATTCGCATTCCCCTGTATAACAATGAAAACATTTTTGGTGTCAAGTGTTACTTTGGTTTTTTCAATTTGTCGGACATCCAAATAACAAATAATTTCGTTGCTATCATCAATGTAAGAATATGCTCCAGCCCGAATAGGTATAGATTCATCTTCACCTAGTGGAATAAATTTTTCCGTTCCGGAGGTAAAACGCAGATGAACATTCCCATCAATCCGGTCCCAGTCATGTGCACCCAAAGCGAGTCTGTATTTAACAGAAATGGTATTGTAAATATCAACTAATAAATTGATCCGGGGAATATCTCCTTTTTTAGTCAACAACTTATATAAATTTTCGGGTGCCGATAAGTTTTTACGGTTGGGAACCCCTACTGCATCGTGCAATTGTCTAAATCCTTTTATTAAGTCATCCTCTTTTATATCGACAAGTTGCCTGGAATAATTATAGGCCTGTTGTACAATTTTTCTACTGTAAAGCTCAAATTCAGCATCCGTGTCTTTATTCCGGATATTTTCTATGGTTAAATAAATTCCATTTAAACCAATATCTCTTATTTCGGGATGAATAATAAATTCTTGAGTTACCATACTTTTCAACTATAAGATCAGTGTATTGAATCGATGTAATAGGGAGTAACCTGATAAACAAAGTAGTTGAGCCAATTAGAAAATAACAGATTAGCATGTGAGCGCCAGCGTACTACGGTAGACTTGCTGGGATCATTATCAATATAATAATTCTTTGGAATTTCAATAGGAAGTTTTTTCGCCAGATCACGTTTATATTCATTGTCGAGTGTTTCGGGTGCATACTCAGAATGCCCGGTAATAAACACTTCGCGTCCTTCACGGGCTATAACAGCATACACTCCAGCTTCATCCGATTCGGATAATATCGTTAGTTCCGGCACCTTTTCAATGTCCTGACGCTTTACTTCAGTATGGCGGCTGTGCGGGGCAAAAAACACATCATCGAATCCCCTGAAAAGAGGATTCAGTGGGTCATTGACTTTATGTTCGAATGCACCAAACATTTTTTTATCCAATGGATATTTTGGAATGCCGTAATAGTGATATAAAGCTGCTTGTGCCGACCAACAGATAAACAAACTGGAAGTAACATGCGTCTTTGCCCAATCAAAAATTCCAGCTATTTCCTGCCAATAATTTACGTGTTCAAATTTCAATAGCTCCACCGGAGCTCCGGTTATAATCAGCCCATCGTATTTCTGATTTCTAATTTGTTCGAAATCAATATAAAATTCACGGATATGTTCAATAGGCGTATTTTTAGAAGTATGACTTTTTAAACTAATCAAGTCAAGTTCCACTTGCAACGGAGAATTGGACAGTACGCGTACCAAATCGGTTTCAGTAGTTATCTTAAGCGGCATCAAATTAAGCAGGGCTAAACGAATCGGTCGAATATCCTGTTTAGAAGCGTGCGAAATGCCTATTGCAAAGATATTCTCTTTCTTTAGCAACTCAATAGCCGGTAGTTTGTCGGGTATGTTGATGGGCATAATATAAAATTAAGTATGAATTCAGAGTATTTTTCCTAAAAAGTATTCTATTTGTTTATGCCACCAGGTCCAGTCATGTACCGACTCGTTTCCCCAAATATCAAACCATGCGTGAATTCCTTTCTCATCAAAAACACCTTTTAGTTTATACGTATCTTCAAGCATAAAATCTTCATAAGCTCCCTGTCCGCAGCAAAAAATTAAATTACTGTTTCTAAACCGGTCAATATAATAAGCATTATTATTTTTCAGGTAATCAATCGGCGAATTCAAATAAATCTCAACCGGTTTGTAATTTCCGAAAAAATAATCGGTAGAATAGACACCGCTCAAGGCAACAACCGTATCGATATGCCACGGATACCTGAAATAAAAATTGGCAGCATGATAGGCACCCATCGAACATCCGGTAACAACTATCTTCTGACTGTCTCCGTTATTATTTTCCTGGCTCGTCCACAGTATACCCGGAACAAGTTCATCCCGGATATAATTGAAATAGGCTTCATGTCTTTCTATTTTGCTCAGATTATTCCACCCGTCTGAGAAAAAAGTTTCCCAATCAATGCCATCAGCAGTCCAGACCTGAATTTTCCCATCCTGAATAAAACTGCTTATTGCATTTATCATTCCAGAATCTTCATATTGGTAGAACCGGCCGTTTGATGTTGGAAATACAAGTACCGGCTTTCCCTGATGTCCATATATTTTATATTCCATATCTCTTCCGAGACTATGACTGTATTCTTTGTGATATGTTACCTGCATATTTCTATTCCGCCTGAATATATTCAATAATTTCTTTTACCTCGTTGTAAGTTCCGGTTCTGAACTGATACGCAAAATCGCCCATCGCTCTGCTGAAAACAGGCTCTATATTATTATAATACAGAATTTTATTGTTGTATTTATTCATTATTTCATTATGTGAATTCTTATACTCCTTCCTTTTCTTTCTGCTCGCATAACCTGTAAAGTATTTTCCGGAAGGCTCTACCTTTACATTATCACGGGTTACCATATTGGCCCATTTTTGATAAATATTTATATCGTGTGAATAATTTATGGCATCGGTCATCCACGCGCCCGGAGGTCGCATATTTACTTCAAGCGCTACAATTTGGTTATCGCTTTTCCGTTCAAAAAGTTCGATATGAAAAAACTTCTCACGCACATCAAATGCCTGTAAGATCTTTCTTCCGGCTTCTTTTACTCTTTCATCTATATCCGGAAGACAGATATAATACAGATTATCATCCTTATTAACAACTTCCATAATACTTTGCTCAAACCGGTGACTGTTTTCAAACAGAACATTTCCATTCCGGTCAATCAATCCATCGTACGTGAGAATAATGCCATCAACAAATTCTTCGACGATAAATTCTACCCCGTCGGGTTTGTTATTGAAAAAAGTATCGAATTCAGGTTCATTTTCTATTTTGTAGGTCATGCTTGCTCCCGACCCCAAATCAGGTTTAACCACCACAGGATAACCGTATCTTTTGATAAATTTCAATGCAGCCGCTCTGTCCGTACATTTTAAACACTGCACCGTGAGCACACCGCTTTTTTTGAAAAAAGCCTTCATCTTCGACTTCTGTTTCAGGTTGTATATAAAGTCCGTTTTTGTTCCGTAGATATTAAAATCGGTCCGGATACGGGCTTCTATCTCCAGCCAGTATTCGTTTAATGATTCGAAACGATCAATTTTACCATACTTATGGGTAAAAAATCCCACAGCCTTTAATATCTGATCATAATTCTCCATATCGGAAACTTTATAGTATTCCGTAAGCGATTTTTTTAATCTGTCATTCAACGTTTCGTATGCTGTATCACCAATGCCGAGTACAGTGGCTCCTGCTTCTTTAAGATAAAAACAAAATTCCGTACTATTCTGAGGAAAATGCGGTGAAAGAAATATAAAGTTCATGATCCTGAATTATGATAAATTAAATGCCGTTGATTCGGCTACACAAGTCTTTGTTTAAAGCTCCCAATTGCCTGATTATTCTGAATTCATTCGTTTCTTTAGCCGGTTACAAATCAGTTTAACGCTTGCTCCAAATCTGCAATCAAATCGTCGGCATTCTCCAACCCAATCGAGAACCTGAAAATTCCTTCGCCCGCGAAGTTATTCCATGAAGCCAACTGTTCGGGTGCGGTAAACTTAAAGGATGTCTGCAATAAATCCTGACTGTTTAAGTAGAAAATCAGTGAACGATGATGTCCTAATGAAACGGCATAATGAATAATCTGCAACTTTTCGGCAAATATTCTCGCTTGTTCTTCTCCATTTTCGACCTGAAATGTAATAATTCCTGAGAAATTCTTCATTTGCCTTTTTGCCAATTCATATTGCGGGTGTGACGGCAGACCCGGATAAATAACCTTTTTTACTTTCGTGTGCTGCTCTAAGTAACGGCCTACTTTCAATGCATTTTCCTCGTGTACCCGCATTCGAATAGGCAAAGTCGCAATACCACGCATAATTAACCAAGCATTAAACGGACTGATCACACCACCTAAGCGGATAGCCGTCTTTTTACGCAATGGCGTTAAGTCGGCTTTGCTTCCTAAAATTGCTCCTCCTAACGCATCTCCATGTCCACCCAGGTATTTCGTAAGCGAATGAATCACAAAATCAGCTCCAAGTAGCAACGGTTTTGTAGCTATAGGGGTTGCAAAAGTAGAATCGACCACAAGCTTTACACCTACCTCATGGGCTATATTGGCAACTGCTTTAATGTCGGTCAAACGCAACAACGGATTACAGGGAGTCTCGATATAAACCAGTTTGGTGTTCGGTTGTATCGCTTTAGGAATAGCTTCCAGGTCTGAAGTATCCACCTTCGTGACTTCAATATTAAGTTCCGGTATCAGTTCATTAGCCATCTCCGTTAAAGCGGCATAGGTTACATCACTGATTACGATATGATCACCCGCTTTAAGCAAATGAAACAATAAAGCGGTAATAGCTCCCATTCCACTGGCAAAAGCAATAGCCGTTTCGGCCTGTTCCAGAGCTGCTAACTTTAGTTCCAGCTGGTTAATGGTCGGATTTCCCCAACGGGTATAAATCCACGTATCACCTTCTTCAAAACCTTCTACCGAAAACCCGGTACCCGCATCTACCACAAAGGTTGTCGACATAACTAAGTTTGGTGCCGAAGCTTTTGTCACAGGATCAGGCATTTCACCGGCATGAATTGCTTTCGTTTGTTCTCCGACAAAAGATAAATCTGTTATACTCATTTTTATAGTTGTAAATCATTATTTATTAGCAGTTTATATATACGAATCTGTCAAAACAACTGACACAAAAGGATAAATCAACCCAACGCCTGTTCCAAATCGGCAATCAAATCCTCCACATCTTCAATTCCCACCGAAACACGGACAAGCGTATCGGAAATACCTATCTTCTCACGTACTTCTCTGGAAACCGAGGAATGAGTCATGGCTGCCGGCAGTTCGATCAATGATTCAACGCCACCCAAGCTTTCGGCAAGTGCGAAAAGCTGTAATTTTTCCAGAAATACTTTTGCATCATCGATGGTGCCCACTATTTCAAAGGAAAGAACACCACCGAAACCGGCAGTTTGCGCTTTTGCCAGAGCATGTTGCGGATGACTTTCCAGGCCAGGGTAAATAACCCGGATCACTTTCGGATGTTTTTCGAGATACCGGGCAATAGTTAATGCATTTCCCTGATGTCTTTCCATCCGTAACGCAAGCGTTTTGATTCCCCGTAAAGTAAGATACGAATCAAAGGGTGACAGTACAGCCCCAACGGAATTCTGATGATACTGAATCTTCTTAAACAACTCTTCATTGTCAACCATCACCGATCCCCCCAGCACATCACTATGCCCTCCGATATATTTAGTCGAACTATGAACAACCACGTCGGCTCCTAAATCGAGTGGCTTTTGGAAATAGGGTGACAGAAATGTATTGTCAACAACCAATACAATCCCATGTTTTTGGGTGATTCGCGAAATAGCGGTTATATCCGAGAGTTTTAGCAATGGGTTGGTAGGCGATTCAAGCCATACAAGCTTCGTATTTTCTTTAATTGCCTCTTCTACATTCTTCGGATCGACCGCATTAACATAACTTACTTCAAATACGAAATTTCCAAAGACCTGATTAATCAATCTTTTGGTTCCTCCGTATAAATCATCGAATGCAACTATATGGTCGCCGGGTTTTACTAATGATAATAATATGGTAGACTCGGCCGCAAGCCCCGAAGAGAACGCAAACCCATAGCGTCCGTTTTCGAGACTTGCAAGCTTTGTCTCCAATGCGTTGCGTGTTGGATTTAATGATCGGGTATATTCATAACCGGCCGTCGGTTCATCTACCTTTTTACGGGCAAAAGTTGTTGATAAATGAATGGGAATAACCACATCGCCGGTGCCTCCTTCTCTGAAATCAGGTTCTTCACCTATATGAATCGCTCTTGTTGAAAAGCCGTATTTTTTAGTATTTGCCATTGCGTAAATAATTAATCAGATCAATCTTAGTTATAATTCCCTGAAATGCCCGTTGCTCGTTTTCAACAATAGCCACAAAGCCCTGATTGAGAATATCGATCAAATTCTCAATCGAATCATTAGGCAACACCTTCGAGAGCCCAATACTCATAACTTTCGAGATACTGGTAGTCTGAAAATTATAGTTCTTAGTATAAATAGCCGATAATAAATCAGATTCGTCGACGATCCCGACAATCTTAGTATCATTCAATACCGGCAGTTGAGATATTTCATAACTCTTCATCCTGTTGTAAACAGTCTGTAAGGTATCATCCGGTGTAACGAATACGGTGGTATTATCTTCGAACCTACGGGAAATTATATCGCGTAAATCGCCATAAACCGGCCGCTTTTTTAATCCCTGGTCAAACATCCAACCATCATTGTACATTTTCGACAAGTATTTATTTCCACTGTCACACGCAAAAGTAACGACCCGTTTAGGGGTTGTTTGTTCCCGGCAATATTTCAACGCAGCATTGAGCAATGTTCCTGACGAAGAACCGGCCAACAAACCTTCTTTCTTGAGCAACTCCTGTACTGTTTCAAAACTTTCCAGGTCGGTAACACTATATGCTTTCTTGGTAAGTGAGAAATCGGCAATAGAAGGCACAAAGTCTTCACCAATACCTTCAACCAGCCATGAACCGGCTTCTTTGGTTATCATACCTGTATTAATATATTCAGCCAATACCGATCCATCCGGGTCAGCCAGCACAAATTCCGTTTTATCCGATACTTTTTGGAAGAAATGAGTCAATCCGGTTATCGTTCCTGAAGAACCAACACCTACCACCACAGCATCCACATCATGCTCCAGCTGTTCCCATATTTCCGGTCCGGTGGTTGTTTCATGTGCCAATGGATTAGCCGGATTCTCAAATTGATTCACATAATAAGCTCCGGTATCATTGGCAATTTTCTGTGCCACATCCTGATAGTATTGTGGATGCCCTTTTCCTACATCCGAACGGGTTAGCACAATATCAGCTCCTAATGCCCTTAAATGATTGATTTTTTCCTGGCTCATTTTATCCGGGATGACTAATACTATTTTATAGCCTTTCATCAATGCAACCAGTGCCAATCCAATGCCGGTATTCCCGGCTGTTGCTTCAATAAGTGTTCCTCCCGGTTTCAATAGCCCCTTTTCTTCTGCATCTTTTATGAGCGAAACTCCGATTCGATCCTTTATAGATCCTCCGGGATTTTGATTTTCCAGTTTTAGAAACAAACGGCATAACCCTGTGTCCAGTTTGGTCAGTTCGACCATAGGGGTATTTCCGATCATCTCCAATACATTATTTGCAATATGTTGTTCCATTGTATACGAGTATATTTATATTTCTCTTAAATCATCAAAACAAGTGAGTGCTTGATTTACCAGATTTAAAGTAAGTATTTGTTTTAGTTAGGTTAAGTCGTAGTCCAATTATCATTTTTCACAAAGCAGTCAATAAATACTGAAGATTGAATACCCACTATCTTAGCTGGATTTCGTACAGAGAATAACTGACCGGTGAAGAAAGACATGGTGAAACCAACAGGATGAAGATTGAACGACTTTTTTTATAATCTTTCCCAATTACAGTTGATTTCACATACTACATTGACAACAGCAACAAGATTGCGGCAGGAAAGATGATGAGGAAACTCTGTATAATTGAACGTTGGAAAAATTGTTCGTTCTGTTTTGCAATGTATGTACAACATGAAGAATAGAAAACAATAACCGTTTAACAACATGATTTGAACGAAGCATAGTCACATTACCTTTCAATTGAAAAGTAACAAACGACTCCTCGTTCAAAATCAATGTTGAATTTTTAATTATTGTTTTCATTTAATAAATAGCGAATTGAATTGCGATACAAAATACGGGATAATTTATGACGGATGAAATACCTTTAATTGGTCATATTTGATACCTTATTTATGGTATGGATTACCCTGTCACGAGGCCGGTAATGTTCTCTTAAACTATCGCCAGGTAACTCTTCTGGCGGATTAAATAAAACCTTATTGATCCGGCTTCTGAGAATTGCCTAGCCTGCTCTTTTTTCTGCCATATGAAAAATACAGGATTAATCCAATCAGTAGCCACACAAACAATCTGATCCAGGTATCTAATGGCAGTGAAATCATCAGGACAACACTCGTCAAGATCCCAAGAATGGGTACTACAGGAACAAAAGGCGTCTTAAAAGCTCTCGGGGCATTTGGTTGCTTCTTTCGTAAAATCAAAACTCCCAGACAAACCAGTACAAATGCCAGCAGAGTGCCTATACTAGTCATTTCACCCACCACCCGGATAGGTACAAAACCGGCAAATAAACAGATAAAAACACAAAGCAGGATATTTGATTTATACGGGGTCTGGAATCGGGAATGAAGTACTGAAAACATTCTTGGTAACAATCCATCTCGGCTCATCGTGAAGAAAACCCGTGATTGCCCCATCAAATCAACAAGGATGACCGAAATATATCCAATAAGTATGGCAAAAACAATTAGCTGAACCAACCATTGATACGGTGTTTTGGCAATGGCAATAGCAACAGGCGCTGCGCTGTTCTTAAATTCGGTAAAGTTGGCCAATCCTGTCATCACATACGCAAAAAGGATGAACAAAACGGTACAAACAACCAAAGAACCTATAATACCAATCGGCATATTCCGCTTCGGATTCTTTGTTTCCTGGGCCATGGTAGCGACAATATCAAACCCGATAAATACAAAAAAGATAACACCGGCTCCCCTGAAGATTCCACTGATTCCAAACTCTCCAAATGTCCCAGTATTCTGCGGAATGAAAGGATGATAATTGGATGGCTGAATATAGCTCCACCCCACAGCAATAAACACGATAACAATACTTACCTTTAAAACCACCAAAACCGAGGTTACAACGGACGATGTTTTGACACCACGGATAATGACTGCTGTGATCAGAAATACAATAAGTATCGCGGGTAAATTAATGATCCCGTGAATAACCGA
>JAUZOM010000016.1 GCA_030706465.1 Bacteroidota bacterium
AAGATATTTCCATTCGTTATCATAGTGATCGCAAACATAAAAGTATATTTTAATAAGCTTAATCTTCTTATCAGTAGGGATCATAGATTAGAATTTAATTGTGGTGAATTTTCTTCTAAAATACTGATTTATACCGATATATGAAAATTATTTAATACTTATTTTGCTGATAATCAGCATTATTTTTAATAGGGTTCAACCCTTAATTCGAATTATTAATTAAAATAATCTATTTTATAATTCAAAAAAAATCACAACCTTTGCAACTTGTTTAAGTTCAACGGTTAGTTAATCCGGGCAATTGGAATTAAATAAAAAAATTCATTCGTTCAAAATAATTACACAGGCGATATGACCTCATTCCCGGCAAATCCTGAATAAGCAATCTTCTCAAAAAGATTGACAACCGGATTATTGGGAACATATAAATTACAAATACTATGAACAAATTAAAATTATCCCTGTTTATGCTATTCGTTGCAACGATTGCATCTGCAAGTACTAAATGCGATCCTATTCGAAGTAAATTTATTGGAGATCAAATTGCAATTTTCTATCCTTCAAATTTTGACCCGGCAGCTAACCTTCCATCGTTGGCTTTTGTGAAAGAACCGGTTGAAACCGGAGATATTTCAAAAGACTGGAATTTTACACCTTCTTTCTATGCTACCGGCAAAGAAACTTATGCAACATTCCCGGTTGAGAAAGGAATAAGCCTGTACGGAACGGGTGAGGTTACCGGGTCCCTGCTCAGAAACGGAAAATCAATTGAATTGTGGAATACGGATACTCCGGGCTATCAAAGGGTAAACGGAAACAGATTATATCACTCACATCCCTGGGTGTTGGGTGTCCGTGAAGATGGTACCGCCTTTGGGATAATTGCCGACAATACCTGGAAACAGAAACTGATATTAAATGATAGTATCCGTTTTATTTCGGAAGGTCCCGCTTTTAGGGTAGTGGTCATTGAACGTAAAACTCCGCAAGAAGTTGTTATGGCATTAACCGATCTGGTTGGTAAAATTAATTTACCTCCGCTTTGGAGCTTAGGCTACCAGCAATGCAGATGGTCGTATGAACCAGATTCCAGGGCAAAAGAAGTTGCCGAGGGATTCATCTCCCACAAAATACCGTGCGACGTTATCTGGTTTGATATTGATTATATGGATAGTTTCAGGATATTCACATTCGACAAAACTAAGTTTCCTGATCCACGCGGAATGAATAATTACCTGCACGATAGAGGTATGCGGAGTGTTTGGATGATTGATCCGGGAGTCAAACTGGAAAAAGGTTATTCCGTCTATGATGAAGGGAAAAAACAAGATAACTGGGTGAAGGATGCTTTCCGAAAGGATTTTGTGGGACCTGTATGGCCTGGCAATTGTGTATTTCCCGATTTTACCGGCCGTAAAACCCGTGAATGGTGGTCGGGGTTATACAAGAACTTCATGGCAACGGGTATTGATGGAGTCTGGAACGATATGAACGAACCTTCTGTGTTTAATGGACCGGATGGTACAATGCCAACAAACAATTGGCACCGGGGAGGCGGGGATTTACCTGCAGGGCCACACCTCCGCTACCACAATGTATATGGAATGTTAATGGTTCAAGCTACAATGGAAGGAATATTAAAGGCAAATCCAGATAAACGGCCCTTTATTCTTTCCCGGTCCGGCTTTTTGGGTAGCCATCGATACGGGGCAACCTGGACGGGAGATAATTTAGCCATCGTCGAACATATGAAGATGTCCATTCCTATGTCTATCAATTTAAGTTTATCCGGACAGGCATTCAATGGCCCGGATATTGGCGGATTTGGCCAGAATACTTCGCCTGAATTGTTTGCCCAATGGATGTCCATGGGTATTTTCTTTCCTTTTACCAGAGGCCATGCCTGTAAAGGCACCAATAATAAAGAACCCTGGAATTTCGGGCCTGTAGTGGAAAAAGCCTGCCAAACAGCCATCAACAGACGTTATAGGTTGATGCCTTATATTTACACTCTTTTCCACGAAGCGGCAACCACCGGTATGCCGGTGATGAGGCCTACTTTTTTTGCGGACATTAAAGACTTGAATTTACGACCTGTAGATGACAACTTCTTATTAGGAAGCGACCTGCTTATTATCCCGAAATGGGCAAAAAACAGTCTGATACCAAAGGGAAACTGGCGGGTTATTTCAATAAATGGTGAAGAGAGTAAAAATGATGAATATCAAGCAGATGTTTTGCAACGAGAAGGAACGATTATCCCCGTAGGGAACTTGATTCAAAGTACTGCTAAATACTCCACCGACTCGCTCACATTATTTGTATCGCTTGATACAAACGGAAAGGCAGAAGGAAGCTTATATGAAGATGCAAACGATGGCTTTGAATATACAAAAGGTGAGTATTGCATCTGGACATTTAACGCAGACACTGAAGACAATATCGTTTCAGTTGTTGCAAAACAACTGAAAGGTAAATTTAAATCAAAGCCCAAGCTCTTTAAAATCAAAGTAATAGAAAATAATAACGTAACAGAAAGCAGCTGGTTAAGGCCCAATCAATTGAAAGTTAGGCTTATAAACTGAACTTTTTAAGGCGGTTGAAGTTGTAGCTGGTCGGTTTAGCCGGCAAGACTATAACCGATTAACTTCAACTGTATTTAGTATTCAATTATTCATTCCTGATGTAAAAAGGCTTTAATATTCACCCGAATATTAAAGCCTTTCTATCTCTTAACCGGCTTAGTATTTAAAACCTTTCTCCTTACCATCAACAACTTCCCCGATTGGATCATCGATTGTAAATCTGAAAGCCGCATTACGGCATTAACCGGAGTTGTGGCCGCAGAAGAATTGAATCCGGTTTCCGCCTTAGCTTTCGCTTAATGAGAGTAATTGAATATAGTTGGTTACTCTTCAACTGTATTCCAGGCTGAATCTACTTCCAATTCATATTGGGACTTTCGCCCATTTCAAACACTAATTTCCTACCGGAGACAATTTCTTTATGACTGATAAAGGGCCTGTCAATTGTTTTGCCATCAAATGTAACCTTCTGAACGTATTTATTCTTTTCCGAAATATTATTGGCAATAATCTCCAACGTGCAGGGCTTGCCGTTTGCGGTATAATTCATCGTTAGCCTGGGGAATTGCGGTGCTCCGATCGCATACATACCCGATGCAGGTGTTACCGGATAGAATCCCATCACCCCAAAAATATACCAGGCCGACATCTGTCCCAAATCATCATTCCCATTAATGCCATCGGGCCTGTTCCGGTAATTAATCGTTGTGTGCTTGCGTGCCAATTCCTGTGTCTTCCAGGGTTGGCCGCAATAATCGTACAGGTAAATATAATGATGCCCCGGCTCATTATCGTGGCGGTAATATCCTCCGGCAAAATTCTGGTCTAATCTGGTTGCAAATTTTTCATTTCCACCCAGCAGTTCTATAGTTCCCGGTATATCCTGCATGGCGCCAAACAGGTAAGTCCAGGGGCTTCCTTCCGTGAAACCATCGTCTGCTTTGGCAGCCCAGTCTCCGTTATACAACCGGGGAGCCAAAAAACCGGTCGCCCGGTTATACAGGTTCTTATAATTTTTCGACCAACCGGTCAACCGTTCATAATCATCGTTCTTCCCCAGGTCTTTTGCCACCTGCGCCGTGCAATAATTATCAATACCATACTCCACAGTCCTTGAAACAGATTCCGCTTTATAGTCGGAAGGAATATACCCCAACGAATGATAGAATTGTAACCCGGCCTGACCCTCATAACAGGACCACACCTCCCGGTCGAACAGCTTATTGCTTGCATTATCACATTCGGTCGCCCTGAACGAATTTTTGCGCATGGCTTCATAAGCCAGTTGAACATCATAACCCCGCAATCCCTTTACGTAAGCATCGCCAATCACGGCATCGGCATGGGTGCCGATCATGATATTCGTTTCGGCCGGGTTAGGCCACATGGGCAACCAACCACCTTCTTTATAGAATTGAAGCATAGAAGTAATCATCTGGGTCACCCGCTCGGGTTGGGTAAAGATAAGGAACGGATGTTCGGCCCTGAAGGTATCCCAAAGCGAATAATCGGTAAACGAAACGCCCTGGTGTATGGCGTCATCGGCTGCGCTGTAATACCTCCCATATTCTGAAAACTCACGGGGAAATAACAAACAATGATAGAAAGAGGTATAAAAAATTGATCGCTGGTCGTCACTCACTCCGCCTAACTTGATTACTTCCAGATTCTTTTGCCATTCATCCCTGGTTTCCCGGGCTACTTCCTCAAAGTTCCAGCCCGGAATTTCACGCTTCAGGTTCTCACGGGCCTGCTCGAGGCTAATAAACGAAGTTGCAATCTTCACCTTGACCGTTTCATTCGCTTTCGTGCTGAAACCGACATACGCTCCCAGCCGTTTCTTCCCGGAAAGCTCTTCATCCTGTGGCTTGATCGAGTCATTATTCCAGGTCCCGAATTTTGTAAAAGCCTTATCAAACTGGATGACAAAATACCCTTTGAAATTCTTTAACTCAGGTCCGAGGTTCATCGATTGGCGGTCGGGGTTATAGCCTGTTATTTCGTTCTTTTCTTTATCCACCCGGATATACGCCACCACCTTATTTAACCGGGTCTCCTTGGAATTCAGGTTAGGCATCCAGCCCGGTTCCTGATTATCGGCAATATTAAGGGCCTGGATAATGAAACGTGACTCCCGCGAAGCCGGATAGGTAACCCTCAAAATACCGCACCGCTCCCTTGCCGTCATTTCAACCTTTATCGATTTATCCTTTTCGTTGGCATTCAGTTTTACCCGGTATAAATAAGGGCTTACAAACTCATCGGAATGTTTAAACGGTAGCTTGCGTTGCCCGGGAAGTACCTTCAGTTCACCGACCTGCGGCATAACGGACACATAGCCGTAATCTCCCATCCAAACGGTGGGCTGGTGGGAGGCAATAAAACCGAGGATAGTTGAGTCCTCATATAAATAGGATACCCGGCTTATGATATTTTCTCCGGTCTGAGGGGTAAAGGTGGTCATTGCAAAAGGAGGATTGACACACGGGAACATACCACCCTCTGAACTCAGGGCAGTCCCAATGTAGGAATTTACATAATCAACCTCTTGTTTTTGTTTTTTTGTTTTTTGTGCAAAACAAGAAACAGAGGCAATAATTAAGAAGGATAATACAATCGTTGTTTTTTTCATTCGTACTTTTATAATCATTATTTAAAATTAGGCAGGCACTCTCTATAAAACAGACTGCTAGTATTCTGTTAAGCTGAAATTTCGTCCTTATCATCAGGCTATCACGATAAAACCGAGATGATCGGTATCAACGTCTATATCTGTATAACACAATATCAGGACATTACCACAATCCACCTAAAAGAACTACAATCAGAATTCTTCCCGGGACAAACAGTCAACGAAGTTACAGAAATTTATTATTTAAATAATGATTTTTTTAAAGATGTTGATAAAGACCTTCAAAAAACATCCTTTAGATCCGAATCGGGAATGTTCCTGAATTATGTTTTCAAACCGGCTTACACTCACTTTGTCAAAATTTATAGGTATTATATCAAAAATCATTTATTTAGTTGATCTGTCTGTAAATATCTTTGCCTCATATTTTTCGGAACACACCACTTAATCAGGAAATCATGAAAGAACAAGAAATCAACCGGGCATTTGAATATGCCAAAGCCCGTTATAACGAATTGGAAATCAATGTAGACAAAGCATTGGAGCAATTGGATAAATTATCCGTTTCACTGCACTGCTGGCAGGCGGATGATGTCTCCGGGTTTGAAAACGGGGATAGCGAACTTACCGGCGGCATTCAGGCTACCGGGAACTATCCGGGAAAAGCCAGGACCATCGCGGAGGTCCGTGCAGACATCGATAAAGCTATGGCTTTGATTCCCGGCGCGCATCGCGTAAACATCCATGCTTTCTACGGCGACTTTGGCGGTGTACCGGTTGACCGCAACCAGATAGAGCCCCGGCATTTCCAAAGCTGGATAGACTGGGCAAAGCAAAAAGGTTATAAACTCGACTTCAATTGTACCTGTTTTTCGCATGAGAAATCGGCAGATGGGTTTACGCTGTCTCATCGTGACCCGGCCATCCGCGAGTTTTGGATTGACCACCTTATCCGTTGCCGCAAGATAGCAGAAGAAATTGGCCGCCAACTGGGTTCCAGGTGCATTCACAATATTTGGATTCCGGACGGATCGAAGGATCTGACCGTTGACCGTTCCTTCTACCGCCAAAATTTGAAAGACTCGCTGGATAAAGTTTTCGAATACAAAACCAACGACAACTATATGCTCGACAGCATCGAATGCAAGTTATTCGGTATCGGCAGTGAAAGCTATGTGGTTGGTTCGCACGAATTCTATATGGGATACGGTATCCGGAACAACAGAATGATTACACTGGATTCCGGCCACTTCCATCCGACCGAAGTGATCTCCGATAAAATTTCTTCCTTGCTGTTATTTACACGGGAAATTATGCTTCATGTCAGTCGTGGCGTACGGTGGGATAGCGATCATGTGGTGATTCTGAATGACGAGCTGCAGGCTCTTGCACAGGAAATCATCCGCGCCAACGCCCTCGACCGGGTCCATGTAGGCCTTGATTATTTTGATGCATCCATCAACCGGATCGGAGCTTATGTCATTGGTGTACGGGCAACACAGAAAGCCTTTTTGCAGGCATTGCTGGAACCCCTGGCACAATTGCGTTCCTACGAAGCAAACGGTCAGAATTTTGAGCGACTGGCTCTGCTGGAGGAAGCAAAATCATTGCCCTGGGCGGCCGTATACGATCAGTACTGCCTGAATAAGGGCGTTGCGACAGGCGAGGCTTATATTGCGGATATTCAATGCTACGAAAGGGAAGTGACCTCCAAAAGAATTTAATAGTTAACCCCGTAAGGCCAAGCGCAAATCGCAAGAGATTGCTCCCGGCTTTATCAATACGAATCACCAATTGACGGCAAAAACCGGCAATTGTAAATTGAAATCATGAACACACTCATCGGATTATTTATTATCGCATTGGGCAGCATCGGTCAATCAAGTTCGTACGTGCCGATAAAAAAGGTAAAAACCTGGGCCTGGGAGAGTTTTTGGCTCATGCAGGGTCTGTTTGCCTGGTTGTTATTTCCATTTCTGGGAGCACTTTTGGCTGTCCCTGAAGGACATTCTTTATTAGAGGTTTTATCATCTGGCGAAGGCGCCGCATTCAATGCCATGTTCTATGGTGCACTCTGGGGAATCGGCGGGTTAACCTTTGGGTTAAGTATGCGCTATTTGGGGGTGGCTCTCGGTCAATCTATCGCGTTAGGAACCTGTTCAGCTTTCGGAACTTTAATTCCAGCTTTAATGCTCGGAACCAATTTGTTTACCGGTAAAGGACTTGTGTTATTAATCGGTGTCAGTATCGCCATTGCCGGAATTGCGGGAATCGGATATGCCGGCAGTTTACGGTCGAAAAACATGACTGATGAACAAAAGAAAGCTGCTGTAAAGGATTTCGCTTTGGGTAAAGGGTTGTTTGTTGCCTTATTGGCCGGTATAATGAGTGCCTGCTTCAGTATTGGGCTCGAAGCTGCTGAACCGATTAAAGTGGCAGCTATCCAATTGGGAGCGCAACCACTTTATGCCGGATTACCAGCTATTCTGATGATTACTGCAGGAGGGTTTATTACCAATGCCATTTATTGTTTGTATCAGAATATAAAAAATAAAACCGGCAAGGATTATTTTGGAGTCCACACCGGGATTTTTATCAATAATGTTTTGTTTTGTGCATTAGCCGGCATACTTTGGTATTCACAGTTCTTCGGATTAGCATTGGGTAAAAGTTACTTCACCAAAGGTAGTATAATGATGGCTTTTTCATGGAGTATTCTGATGTCGTTGAACGTAACTTTCAGTAATATTTGGGGAATCATTTTGAAAGAGTGGAAAGGCGCCGGATCTAAAACGATTCTGTTTCTGATATTGGGAATGCTTATTTTAATTGCGTCCTTAGTACTGCCTAACTTGTTGTAAGCTCTCGATTCAGCAAACTATTATATTCATTGGAGATACAACAACCCTGTATCTCCAATTTTTTTGAAATACGAATCGAATCCTGTTATTATTTTCTATATTTGTACTTTCAATTTCCTATAGATCTCCAAACCACACCTTCGCGACCATGAATAACAACGAGTTAAATTCCAATATTAATTATTTGATCACTTCCGAAGAAGATGAATTATGGGGATTAACTGTCACGACTGTTGGCCATCAAAAGATTGCCGAGAACGAACCGTACCCGCCAAAAAATCATCCGCTGGGTTATTATTTCGAAGTTGATAAAGGACGGATTCTGAATGAATACCAACTTCTTTACATTACGGATGGCAATGGCATCTTTACTTTTGGAAATTCGAAACAGTCGTGCTTCATCACCGAAGGGAAAATGTTTTTCCTCATGCCCGGCGTTTGGCACAGCTATAAGCCAATCGAAAATTCAGGTTGGAATGAATACTGGATCGGGTTTAAGGGGGCGATTATTCAGAAAATTGTGGATGAGGGATTCTTCCTTAACCGGGCACCGGTCTTCAATATCGGCCTGAATGAACGGATCATCGATTTATACCTGAAAGCCATAGAAATAGCCAACGAAGAACGAGCCGGTTTTCAGCAGGCTCTTTCGGGAATTGTGATGCATATTTTGGGATTGATGTATTACCGAGACAAGACACGTGATTTTGAAGATGAAGAACTTATAAACAAAATCAACAAAGCCAAGGTCATTATGCGGGAATCGGCCTACAAGAACTTAACGGCCGAAGATATAGCAAAGCATCTGAACATTAGCTATTCCGGCTTTAGGAGAGCCTTTAAAGAGTTTACCGGCACTTCCCCTTCCAAATATATGCTTGAATTAAAACTGAACGAAGCGAAGTTGCTCCTGTCGACCACCAACCAACCGGTTAAAGAAATATCCTACAGCTTGAATTTTGAAAATCCGGACTATTTCCCGATATTCTTTAAAAAAAGGACCGGTTTAACCCCTGTGGAATATCGCAATATCGCGATAAGAAACTTAAATTCATAAATTAAAGCCTATTTTGGAAACTTGTTGATTCCTACATAACAAATTTCGTTGAATATCTTTTAGTATAGGTTTCGATTACAACTATATAAACACCCTTTGGAAAGTGGCTACAATCAATTATAAAAGGTAAATAAGAACTTATTTTCAACTGTTTGCTAAGTAACGAAATCCCAGAGACGTTCAGGATTCGTATTTGCCCTGCAAAATTCTCAGTTGAATTTACAACCAGTTGCTGTTTATCGTTCAAATAGCTATTTAAAGCGGGTGTCCAACATTGCTGTATTGCTGTATTCTCGGTAGATATATCTAAACTGAATGAGTTTACAAAACTGAGTTTCCGAATAGAACCATCGTTATTAAAAACAAGCGGGTTACCCCAGTATTGAAAATCGTGACCTTTTATACCATCGGTATTCGAACCCCATCGGTCAGCCATCCAAAGATAGGCAGTGCTGGTTTTGGTCGGAATCTCAGCAATATAAGTTTGTTGTGCGTGAATAATATTATCGCTTGCGTCCAGGTATTCCGATGATGCCCGTACTGTACCACCATTGGTCTTTGCTGCCACATTTACCCCATTTTCATATGCCTCCAGTTCAATAAGTCGCGAAAAATCATTACTTTGTGATCCACGGATAATCAGTCGGATTTTATTGGTGGATACTGCCGTAAAAGCTATTTTACGCCAAACACGGTTGTTCCCCGAAATTGAACCTCCGGGGATTAGTTTCCAACTTGTTCCATCCCAATACTCGACATCAAATATAGTAATGCCACTTTTTGAGAATGTCATCAATTCGGTTGGAGTTGTTGGATGTCCATCCTGAACAGTAAAAACATCAACTTCGGAAATTGATCTCGTGCCGTTAAACGTAAATTCTATACTGTCCGGGAAATATCCAATTGTATTATCGTTCCAACCTCCGTAATTTCCCCAATTAGCCCCTATGCGGTCGCCATCAATGGCTGCCGATGCAGGGTATTTTGTTCTCTCTAAATTGTTTATATTTCCTCGGTAATTATATGGTCCAAGCGGGTTTGCAGAAGTAAAGACCTGCACCCCAGAACCTTCAGAGCAAAACTGACACATTTTATCGGCCAAAACATAATATATACCATTATGCTTAAACATGGAGCATGCTTCGGCACTGGGCAAAATAACACCACTGTTTGTTTGTTGTGAACCCATAAAATCGTTCGTAAGTCTTTCCACCGTAATGGTATGATCGGCAATGGTAGTGTAAACAATGTATCCTTTAGCATCTTCATCTACAAACAAATTGAAATCGCCCACCCCTTTGGCAAGGTATTTTACTGTAACGTTCTGATCGAATATTGAATACGGACCCTCCGGGCTGTTGGCTAAGGCTATACCATATTGTCCCGACCAAAGCGTTTTGTACCAATTATACCACATGACATATTTTTTATGCTTTGCATTGTACACCACATGAGGACGATAGTAAACTCCTGTTGGAGGGTTGGTCAGCATATCACCACAAGCTGTCCAAGTAGTTAGATCAGTTGATTTGTAGCAATGAAAATGATTTGTGGTACCATATCCATCGGTATTCCCGTACGCAGTTCCATACAAATAGTACGTATCGCCAAATTTAATAAGTCTGCCGTCATGTGCATCAATAATATTTCCACTAGTGTCATATCGGGGAGATAAATTATTAATAGTTATTATGCTATCTGGAAAAGCCAGACCACAACATAAAAGTCCAATAACGGTTAATAATATTCCGGAATGTTGATTTTTAATAAAAGTCATATTATTCGGTTATTTTATGAATATTCTCTCTGATGCAAAATTCAAAAAATAATTATAGTGTTTTTTGTTTAAATCGAATTTAACTTATTCGTATTTGAACCATCTCAAAGGAATCTCCTTCTTTGAACTTTCCGATCCATAAAACAATTTGAGTGCCTCTCCATTGATGTTGTCAAAATAGTCTACCCTGATTACATGCTTTCCTTGTGTAAGTTCAATGCTTCCAGCCTTTTCAAGTTCACCATGAAAACCATCGTTGTCAATAATTAGTTTGCCATCAATATACAATTTACTACCATCATCGGAAAGTAAATAAAACGTATAATTACCCGAGGTTGGAATAGAGACTGAGCCCTGAAATTTGATTCCAAAATGATCTTCTCGCCCTTTTATTGTGGCAATATCCAATCCGATTGATTTCCCTTTTTTTACAGAAATTAACTTATCAAAATCAGGAATTTTACTCCATTCTCCTTCAAAATACTCATAATTTAAACCGTTCACTTTCGGATCAAAAGCTTCCACTTCGAGTTGCGATATTTCACTGGCCTGCTTTCCTTTTTCAAATGCTTTTGCCCTAACTATTGAATACTCTCTTAATTCTATCGGATTGGCATATAAAGCAGATTTTTCTGTTGGAATTGTGCCATCGGTGGTGTAATGTATTTTGGCATTAGGAGTCAACGTTGTCATTGCGACCAATGCTTTTTCCGGTTTCGTAATCACCTGTTTATCAACCGCAATGTTGATTTTCTGAACATATGGTTCAGGATCTTCAATTTGCAATGTAACAGGTCCAATAAGTCCGGATAGCATTAATGGCGCATTTGCATCGGGAGATGTGGTGGCATTTGTCAGACGTTTATCAGGCGGCAAAGCTGCATCACCTACCAACCGATTATTCCAGGTATTGGTTACCTCGATTTCCAATAAATTATTTTTCTTTTTCAGGTATCTTGAAATGTCAACAATTCGGGGTTCTGCCCAAACTAAACCGAGCGATTGTCCGTTAACTTTCACTACAGCCAGGGCATTGAAAGTTCCTAAATTGAGATAAATCGCCGACTTTTTATTGTAAGCCGGAGCATCAAATACTTTGCAATAACGAGCTGTTCCGCTATAAAATTTTATTCCAGTTTCAGGCCTTTTGGTCCAATCTTCCAAAGTATCGAATACAACTGAATCGGGCGCACCCCATTTTTTATCAAAATACACTGTCCATGAACCTTTTAATTCTCCAATTGTCTTCTTTCGTACAAAATTGATTGGATCTTTAATCGCAGTTGCAACTTTTTTTCTAAAAATAATAAAATAGGATTGACGAGGTACAAATTCCAACGGAACAGTGGTTTTGCCATTTTCAATTTTAAAATCAGACAAATTACGTTGCTCATTGGTTACCGGATTCCAAAGTTCTGGCTGCAGTCCTGTTACCCTGAACGATGGTGAAAATTCAACCGTTTGGTCTTTCTGGTTTGAGATGTAATAAATTTCGGCATCAGGAGATGAACGATGAATCCACGGAAATGATTTAGCATCGATATCACCAATATCAGGGATACTATTCAAATCATTGAATATCTCTGTCAGCTCCACGCCATTATAGATTTTACCTTTCCCAACGGAAATGCTTTTCGACTGTACCCCATCGCAATTCTGCCATAGCTCCTGCGCCAGTTGGTTCACTTGCTCATCGCAAACCGGATAATTCCGGAGACTTGGCGAGCTGGTTGGAGCCGGTCCCACCACAATGCCACCATCGGTAATCAATTGTTTCAGCTTGCTTAACACGGCAGGACGCATGGTGTTTTGCGGTGGCAACACCAACAGTCGATACGACATGCCATCCGGTAACACAAAACGGTCCTTTTCGATGTGCATTTTTTCAATCACTTCAGCATTCACATAATCAAAATTGTATCCGTCTGGCAATTGTGGATTACGAATTCCTGTCATTTTGGGAGCATCTTCACCTGTAAAATAAGCCACATCCGCCACATATTTGCCTTGTTGAAGCAGGTAATGCGTACGTCTTATATAGTCAATCCATTCTTTGGATTGGTAGAACCAGGTATTGTAACGATTAAATTCCACTCCAAACCAGGCATTTATTCCGGGAATTTTATCTTCGTACGGTTGGTGAATGTATACGTGCATCACAAAATGATTAATACCTTTGGTAGCTGCCCAGTCACCCCGCTTTTTTAAACTCCACGGTTCCCAGGTCCACATGGGGCCACCGGAAGTAAAGGCCTCAGCATGAACCACATTTTTGCCATAACCATGTGCTGCTGAAGAAGCTGCACGAAGTTCCAGCCCTTCAGGTTCGTCTGCTGTCCAAAACTCTCCGCTAATCTCGTTGCTCTGCCCGCCATATTGTAAAAACTCACCCGGATATCCCCAGTGCCCGTAGTTTTCCAACCAAAGTTTCAAACCATATTCATTGGCTTTTTGTCTTAAACCACCTACATAATCATAGGAAATGCGATCGGCAATAATGCGTCGTAAATCCCATAGAAAGCGTTCGGACAGATTCGCATTCCCAACAACCCGTCCGGAAATAATTGGAAGAAAAGGCGTTGGGTCATAACCAAACTGCTTTTCAAAATCGACGGCTAAACCGTCTGTCCAGTTTTGAGCACCTGTTTCGTAGCTGTCAGCCACCACATGCTTGAGAGCAATTCTTTCGGAAGCCGGTAACCGTTTCAAGATCCGACCAATATAGGCGTCAAAATGCCCGGCAACCCATTGACTATTCATTTTGTCAATTTCCAATCCCGTAGCTTCAACCGATGCCGGCGCATTTTTTTGCCCGGTTGGCGTCATTCCAATCCGCTGAATAACCCATTCGCCTTCAGGCACATCCCATTCCAACGTACCATCACTTTTCATTTTCGATGAGATATTTATTTCTTTTTGAGGATTGATAACCAAAGCATTATCATTGATTACAGCTTGCGGTTTCCACAAATACGCATCCCATTGTGGCGCCGGCGTAGGCCATAGTTTTGCCAGCTGTTTTTCGACATATCGTTCCGTACGAGCCGCACCCGAAAGTGCAATTTCCGTAAAACCTGCATTTCCGCTTATGTTGGAAAATATCAACCTAAATTGCGTAGAAGAAGCTGCTGAAAACGTTTCGCAGATAGGTGCAAAAGGCAGAAATCCAACACTGGTGCTGTTATTTGTTCGTTCTATCAAGAACGTTTTTAACGTTTTAAAGGTTCCATTGCTTTGCAAACACTGCAATTCGCATCGTGCGCTAAAACTGGTATGCGATGGGTAAAGTGTTAGACTCCGCACTGTATAGGGCTGCAATTGGTTGAAATTTAAAATAAACTTCTTGGTTTGGGAAGCCGGAAAATAGGTCTCAACCGTCAGATTACCATCAAACCACGATCTTACTGTCTCGGTTTCCGGTGAACAGGTGATAGTTGAATTGGTATTCGATAAGTAGTTTCCATCGTTCAAAGGCTTTGCAAAGGCTATTACCGCTACATCCTGAAACTGGTCGGTTGGTCGAGTGAGTTTTGTCGATAGTTTCTGTGGCCCGTTCACTTTCAATTCCGACATAGTGAGATAGCGCATTGAGTTCTCGGGCTTATTCCACGGACCGCCCGACTGACTCCAACCCGGCGAATTGAATAAGCCAATGTTTACACCTGTTCGTTTCCCTTCACGAATGGCATAATCGATCATCTGAAACCATTCTTCAGTGAGTGCTTTTACATTACCTTTTTGCTCTATTTGATCCACATTGCCAATCAATGCTTCTCCTATTCCCACCTTAGCCATGGCTTCCAAATCTTTGGTAATGCCTTCTTTGGAAATATGGTCGCTTATCCAGTACCAGTAAACCCAAGGTTTGGTAGAGGCAGGTGGACTTTTGAAATTTAGCGAAAGAGAATCTGGTGTTTGAGCTTTTGTAGATATTACAATTAAAATAAGTATCAAGAATAAAAGTTCTTTAAGTTTTATCATCTGTAATTTAAAAATTAGTTATTAACAATAGATTGATTCAGAACATTGAGTTTATTGATAGTTGAAATTTATGATATTTACATTCCATTTTCTTCAAATAGATACCCACTGAACAAAAGAGGATGGTTAAAATTAACCCGAAAGTAAAGTTTGTTTTCATAAATGATAGTTTTTAAGATTAACTTGAGTTCTCGCAAAAGTATTTTATTATAGTTTATAAAACTTATACTCTGTTACCAAATTTTATAAAAATTGTAACCTATGAAATTTGAAAGTTGAATGATCGTACAATAGTTCGTCTTAAAATCAGAATAAATAATTCATTATAAACAAAATAGGCATCAAATCGTTTGGATAATTCGTTGAAATTCAATATTGTTATAGTTTATTCCATAAAATGATTATTTTAGAAGCAACTGACTATATATGTATTTAAAAATCAGACAGTAAACTCATTTTACATCTATTAAATCAAATTAAATGGTGAATGTTAATCTAAATTTCTATTTGTTCTTCATTTCCAAGGGTCATTATTCATACTAAAGTTTCGCAGTAGTTTACTTAACAGCTCTCCGGTTGTTTAACAGGGACTCTTTCTCCTACCAGGCTGTGCAGAACCTCCCGGGAACCTCCTGGGAGTGGCATAATATAATACATATATAAAACATATATAATACATATATGATACATAGTTAAAACATATTTATATAGGTATATATTAACTATGTATTGTCTATGTGTTTCCAATCTTTTTAGGAACTCTTTTATAATCCCCTTTTGCGGAGGTTTACAGGAGGTTTACAGGAGGTAGGTAGCCTGTATAGTTGCTGGTGTATAACTTTATCGCGCTTCAGTTGGCAGACAGGAAAGAAATTCAGGTCTCCCTCACGTTCATAATCCTACGACGTAAATATTGGTTTTGACAGGATGGTAATTATCAGAACAACCTAACATCAGGTAATAATTTTGTTTTTGTAAAAGCGGGACCTTGTTTTGACCATTCGTTCATGAACCGTTTTGCTCCAATTGAAAATTGATATCGACTATTAGTATTACCGATTTCGAGAATCGGGTCTTCGACAGAGTGGCCTTTGGCTACTAATGAAGAGACTTCATATTTCCCTTCAACTACCGATAGTAATCCCTGAGCTTAACCATCTTCATAAGATCCTTTTGATTCCAGTTTACGACCTTGATATTCTTCTGGAATTAGGTTCCTCTCTTCTAAAATAATTGATATCTCATTCTCATTTTGAACTACCTGAGTTATGCCAAAATAATCTAAGACCCCCTCTAACTGTAATAATTCAGATCCGCTAGTTTGCATTTGCGTTTTTACAAAAAAAATATTTCTCCCCCCTTAATTTTTGAGTCTTAAGAGAAATGAAGAAAAAAATTAAAACTTCGTCAGCCTCTCTCAAAAACTGGGCTTGAAATGCTAAAACAAACAAACTCCTCCAGTTGGTTGTCAAACAGGAGGAGTTTTCACACTTTTCTGACTTGTTTTTTTTTGCTCACCCGACGAAGTTAGGTACTGACAAACTACGTACAATTCGTTTTTTTAGATTTTTATTGAAAACTGCTATTAAATAACTACGGGTAATATTTAATATTCTTTTATCAAACAAAAACTTTTTATTTTACATTAAACGCCACCCGTAGTTCATCAATTTCCTTATCCCCTATCGGTTGAAGCGGTCCGATGGAAGAAGCCATTACCAATGAATTGGCACTGAATTCGGCAACTTCGAGATAATCAAACGAGTTTAACAGCTTATCCCCGGTCACAAAGACGCAATCGTTTTCAACCAGGACCACCCGGTTCGTATTAAACATCCGGGCCATCTTATCTACCTCATTATACAACAATCCGAATGGAACCGACGGTACATCCTGTAAGAAAATCCAACTTTCAGGAATCGTTCGTACATCAAACTTCTGCCCGCTTACCGCATGTGCCATCAGATTCGTAGACTGGGTTGAAATAATGGAATTAATCTGGGGATTCAACTCATAAATGCGCTGATGCAGTGCCAATGAACGACTCGGCACCTTGCCGGTTTCGACCATTCCGTTTTTAATCTGAACAATATCAGATTCTGTGATATTCCAACGTGCCACACCATGCGGCGTAATCAGGAAGTCATTTCCCTGCCAACGAACCGATGCAGTTCCATACGTAGAAATCATTAAACCCTGATCGCATGCGCGGCGGATAATTTTCACCATATCCGAACGCAATTCACGTTCTTCGGATGGGTAACTGACATCCGTAAAATGCGAATTATTCTCCGGAAGATGATTAATATATTTTGAAATCTGTTCGTCGGACAACGAATTTACCTTTCCCAGTCTGGCTGCATTTACAATCGTACGGCAACAGAACTCAAGCGTTTCAAAACGTTGATAGGCATCCATCATGTCCGTACCGGCTAAAACCACACCGTGGTTTTCCATAATTACTGCTTTGTATATGGGATTTTTAAATTGTTCGGCAATTTTCCGACCCAGTTCTTCACTTCCCGGACAACCATACGGGGCATAGCCAATCTCGCCGCATATGCTTCGGGCCTGGGGTATTATATTCGTATCCGGGACCTGACGGGCAATGCTAAATGCAACCAATCCGGGGGGATGGGCATGAATGATTGCCGTTAATTCCGGACGGGCCTCATAAATTGCTTTATGGAAAGGATATTCCGAAGAGGGTTTATGCACACCCGTTACGGTTCCATCTTTTTTCATGCACACAATATCCTTGATGGTCAACGAACCTTTGTCAATGCCTGAAGGCGTAATCCAGATATCCCCATTATCATCCCTGATTGAAATGTTTCCCCCTGAGGTGGTTGTCATTCCACTCCGATATATCCGTTCCATGATCACATTGATCTGTTCCACCGGATGCATCAATTTAACATCTAACTGTTTCATTCTTTTCTATTTAAAATTCGATATAAGTATTTGCGCGTTATGCCGCTATATTGTTTATTAATAAGGGAATAATGTTTTAAAACCTCATCTTAGATTTCTACGGAGGTGAATAGTTATAAAAATAAAGTCAAAATCATCGTAGTATGATAAAACCCCACCCAATAAAGCCTTATCATGTAACTCTACAGATTGTTTTGTTCTGCATTGTGGATTTGAGTCCGTCAGACTTCCTTCCTTTAGTGTCAACAGAATCCTTGGAATCTCACCCAGCTACATTCCGGCGGTAGTTTTCAACTTCCCAGTGATCAATAAAATCAATCTGCGACGGTGTCATAGGATGTGCTCCGCCAAACGATTCAGATAAATAAGCAATTTTCATGGCATCTTCAAAAACATCCAGTATAATATCACATTGGGCTTCTGTGTCACCCACAGACACCAACCCGATTTCTTTTATTAACAGGACTTTGGGCTGATACCCGAAGTTTGAAATAAAAGATGGAATCACCCCGGCAGCTTGTGCCAGCACCGCTTCCGGGCCTTCATCATTCAGAAATATATAATTCGATTTACAGTACACAATTGCATCGGGTGTAAATGGTTTGGCTATTTTGGATTGGTGTCCTATGCTATCATAATAGAATTTTATCAATTCATTTTTACGTACCTTCAACCATTTCGGGCTCCCGTTGTAAAGTATCCTGCGAATGCCCGGGATGATTATTTCTGTATTCGGGCAGGTTGCCCTGACACCTGCAGGCAATGTAAGGATTACGTTATCGCTTAGCGTATCAAGGATCTTAGCGTAAAGGGCTTTCACTCCTTCAATTGTATCACCCGCCACAAAGATACCGTGATTTTGCAACCAGATTACCGCCGGTTCTTCCCCATACCGGGTACGGTAAGCTATTATGGAATTTTCCACCTTTTTGAATAGCACATAACCGGGGTCGGTATATTCAACGTATAAAGCCCGGTTACCAAATAACTTTTTCAGGTCGCCTTCGGCATTTTGTGCACACATCAACCCGTTAACAATTGTAGGGTGCAGGTGTACCACAAAAGCATAGTTGATCACATTGTGCATCGATGTTTCCACCGACGGGCGTTTTCCTTTGTTTATGGTAGCCTCTGCCAAATCATTTTTCACCTCCTCTTCCCGTTCAGCCGGGTTATTGCTATAGGTTTTTTGGGACATAAGACTCAGTTTTGCCCTGTCCAGCACGGCAAATTCCTCCTCGGTAATCGTGGACAATGACGATCCACTGGCTTTTACCCAGAGCTTTTCGGCATTTTTATAGGATGTATTTCCACCTCCGGCAATAACGAAACGACTGTCAGATCCGTAGAACCGGGAGATTTCAATTAATTCTTTAATTTCTTTCTTCATATTAGTATCTTATCTCTCAATTTGCTATATCTTTTAGCCTACTATTTAAATATATATCGAAAACATCAACTGTTTTAAAGCACTACAAGAATCTAAGAAATATCAATCTTTATTCGCGTTCTGCATTTTTCGTTCTGACTTGTCTATATTAGGATATTTAAAGTCAAAACTCTTATCAAGACCTGATTTGCGTAATATTCTGAAACGAACTGTACGCTTTTTCCCAGGTTTCGTTATTCTCAGGTAAAAACTCATCAAGTTGGACCGATTCCCGGATAATTTGACGCATTTTCTGCAAAGAGTCTACATATCCGGCGGCTTTGGCCTGGATCATGATATTTCCAATGGCCGTTGCTTCAGAGGGTCCGGCAACTACCGGAATTCCGATCGCGTTGGCAGTCCATTGGTTTAGCAACGGGTTTTTCGATCCTCCTCCGATAACATGCAGTTTCTCGATAGCAAATGGAGCCAGAGAATTCAGTTTTTCTAAAATCGATTTGTATTTCAGGGACAGGCTCTCGAATATGCAACGGACAAATCCTGCATGACAGGAAGGTATACTTTGACCGGTAGTCCGGCAATATTCGCTTATGGCAGTTGTCATGCTTGCCGGATTTGCAAAGGAACTATGATCCGGGTCAATTAACGATTGGAAGGCCGGAACAGATTCCGCCATATGAACCAATTTTTCGTACGAGTAAGTAATCCCTTCTTTTTTCCATTCTTTCAGGCATTGTTCAAGTAACCACATCCCGGTAATATTCTTGAGGAAACGGGTGGTTCCTTCTACCCCACCCTCATTGGTAAAATTAAGCGAAGAAGTCTCTTCGTTAATGATGGCATCTTGTACTTCTATGCCCATAAGCGACCAGGTGCCCGAACTCAGGTAAGCGAAGTTCTCATTTACTGCCGGCACAGCAGCAACCGCCGAGGCTGTATCGTGTCCGGCAACTGCAACCACCGGCACTTTACCCAATTCGCTCTCTTCGGACAATGCATCGGTAAGCGTGCCGACTACATAACCCGGCATAACGATCTTGCCCAAAACAGCAGGAGAGACTCCGGCCTTTTCGAGTAATAACGGCTCAATCTTTTTGGTTCGAGGGTTCAATAATTGGGAAGTCGAAGCAATGGTATATTCCACCACTTTGTTGCCTGTCAGCAGATAAGCCAGCGCATCAGGCATGAACAACATTTCAGTTGCTGCCTCCAGAAGTGAACTGCCGGCCTGTTTCAAGGCGAATAACTGGTACAGGCTATTAAAATCCATTACCTGAATGCCGGTCAGGTCGTATACCTTTTCACGGGGTACACTTTCGAAATATTTCTCTGCTACACCAACCGTATGCGGGTCGCGATAGGCATAGGGAGCTCCCAGTATAGAGCCATCCCGGGCAATTAATGCAAAATCGACCCCCCAGGTATCTATTCCAATGGATACAAGGTCAACACTCTCTCTTTTTGCAGCCACCAGACCTGCTTTCAGATGTTCAAACAGGGAATAAATATTCCAATGGAAATGGTTCCCGATCTGCAGCATTTGATTCGGAAAACGCGTTAACTCTTTCATCTGAAGCCTGCCATCGACAAGGGTTCCCAGGATAGATCGTCCACTGGTGGCCCCCAGGTCGAATGCCAGGAATGATTTATTTTTCATTTTGCCTTATAAAAGTTTGGACAAAGGTATCTATTTCCAAATTACGCATCTACGTGAAAACTGACATTAAAACTGTATTTTTTGATAACAGAAACACAGACATTTCTAAATAAACAGCTTGTTGGCATATAGGTCTTTTTAAGGAGAAACTATATGCCAACAAATCATTTCTTATTTATACAAAGCACCATAGGTCCGGCAAGCGCGGTAATCCGAACCTTCTGCCTCCATTCCGAAAGCTCCCCATGCACTCGGACGGAAAATCTTTTCCTCAGGGACATTATGCATGCAAACCGGAATGCGCAAAATAGAAGCCAGTGTAATCAGGTCGGCACCGATGTGGCCAAAACTTATAGCCCCGTGGTTGGCTCCCCAGTTGTTCATCACACTGTACACATCCTTAAACTGTTGTGTCCCGCTCAGGCGGGGAGCAAACCAAGTGGTAGGCCAGGTCTTGTCGGTACGTTCATTGATAATCTGATGTACTTTTTCGGGGAGATCTACAGTCCATCCTTCGGCAATCTGCAAGACAGGCCCTAATCCCTTGATCCGGTTCAACCGTATCATGGTCACCGGCATACCTCCTTTAGACAGGAAGTTGGAAGAGAAACCTCCTCCACGGAAATAACCCTGGTCGGCCGGATACCAGGTAGTAGCTTCCAGGCATTTCAGGACTTCTTCTTCCGTGATATCCCAGAAAGGTTTCATTGCCGGCTTCCCGTCGCCGTCAGTTTGTTGGCCGGTAGCGTCCAGGCAAGTAGCACCGGAGTTGATCAAGTGGATGATACCATTCGCTGCAGCACCTTCGAGTTGATAGCCGGTCACGCGTTTCACAGCATCCGGGCTCCAATACGTGCGTACATCGGAGAAAATGGAAGCAGTATTGGTCAGCAAGTGACCAAACATCATCGAGACCCCGTTGAGTGAGTCGTTTTCGGTAGCAAGCACAAAGGCCTCACGGATTCCGTTCCAGTCGAAAGAAGAGCAAAGGAGTGCTTCGCTGAAGTCACCATTGGGCATAAAGTCCGTCCATTGACGTTGCCCCTGGAAACCCGCAAGAATGGCATTGTGCCCCAATGCTTCTTCCAGGTAACCCAGCTCTTTCAATTTCGGATTGCCAACCATCAAATCGCGCATGATCAGGGTCATTTTTACCACATATTCCCAGTCTTTTTCTTTTTGCTCCGGAGAGCTCTTCTTTTCGGGCGAATTGTAATCGGTCCCTTCGTTCACTTTGCAATGCTTTTCTGTCCAGGCCATTGCTTTTACAAACTCCTCATGATCGTAAATACCCTTTTCAATCCGGCGAATGATTTCAACTTCATCCACGGCCTCCACCCGGATACCCAGGTAATCCTGGAAGAAATCGTGATCCACCACCGAACCGGCAATACCCATACACTGCCCCCCAATGCCCAGGTACGATTTACCCCGCATTAAAGCCACAGCCAAGCCAGATTTAACAAACCGGAGAATTTTCTCTTCAACATCAGCGGGGATAGTTGTATCAGTGCTGTCCTGCACATTCTGCCCGTAGATGCCGAAAGCAGGAATTCCCTTTTGATTATGCCCTGCCAATGCAGCCGCCAGATAAACAGCCCCCGGGCGTTCCGTTCCGTTAAACCCCCAAATGGCTTTGGGATAGTACGGATTCAGGTCGATTGTTTCTGTACCGTAGCACCAGCAAGGCGTAACCGATAAAGTCAGGCCGACACCTTCCTTTTCAAATTTCTCCGCACAGGCTGCCGCTTGGGATACCCGCCCTATGGTGATATCGGCAATCACACACTCCACCGGACTGCCATCGGGATAACGCAGTTTCGAAGAAATCAATGCCGCTGCATTTTTGGCCATATTCATGGTTTGGTCTTCCAGGCTTTCACGAACGCCTCCCTGGCGACCGTCAATGATGGGACGAATCCCTACTTTTGGGTTTTTACCCTGTAATCTTCCTGTTTTCATGATCTTTTGATTAGAGCCCCTCACTCCCAAAGGAGAGTAAGGATGAATTGAATTTATTTTATACTCATTTTTGTATTAAATTCTATTAATTTACTATCCCGAACTGTGCTGTTATTGTTTGCAAAAAAAAATTATCTCAAAAATATCATTTCCGTAAAGCTAAGGATTAGACATCATTTCGATTAATTTTATATACCTCTGTTATTCAGCGTAATTTTTAAATCATGTGCCCCATAAGGGAGTTCCAGTACCAAATCGTCAAAGCCGGTGTATAGGTAAATATCGTGATTAAAATCAGCCATTGAAATCAGATTGCCTATCCTTTTGTTCTGTCAAATAAGACTCTGCTGGACAGCAACTCGTCAGGGATAAATTTGACTATCGATGAAAAATTCAACATCACATACCTGCTTTTACCTGCAACAGGGTCTACGGCCTCTTTCTTTAGAAAGTTATCCCACCGGGCATACCATGAATCAAATGCAACCAAGAAACTCCCTTAGTCGGTTCTTGGTTGCAATATAGATATTACCGTTAATTCTATTCCGCCCTCCATCGTTTAGGGTTATTTTTTATATATCGCCTAAAAATAGTCAGTTGATAGAACCGTCACCTATAAATCTTATACTGGCAATACAGAAATCTTGAACCGCCATTTTGACCTATAAGCCTCAAAAATAAATTGATATTCGTGAAATACAGCGGTATATGAATTTAATTCAAATAAACTTTATTCTTTATTTCAATTGGATTTTGATAACTGTATCGTACAAGTACGGCATTTGAGGCACATTGGAAGCATTGATAAAGAAGTTTCCCGTGTCCTGATTTCCCCACCAGGAAGTATAGCTCGAAAGTTCGGACCCGGAAGGCAGCATAGTTACCATTTTGACTTTTTCCGGATCAATTCCCTTTGCATTAATATCTCCCAGGTTCGTATTCAGCCAATGTGCAAAGATCTGGTTGCCTTTTTGCGTATACCTTCCCCAATCGGGTTTAGGCAAGGTAGAAGGGCCACAGCCATAAATGCTCTCTCCGTTCTTAGCCATCCATTGTCCCACTTCCGACAGTATTTCTTTACTTTTTTCAGGTATGGTTCCACGGGCATCCGGACCTACATTCAGCAAGAGATTACCATTCTTACTTACGCAATTTACCAGGCAGTTTACGATTAGCTGAGGTGATTTCCAGTTTTTGTCCATCTCACTGTATCCCCACGAGCCATTCAAGGTCATACATGTTTCCCAGGGGAAAGGATTGCCGTACACATCTACTAGTTCGGTTTCGGGTATTCCCTGTTCCGGAGTCTCAAAATCGCCCAAATAACTTACCTGTCTTTGTTTGGCTGAACTTCCGCCGTGTATTTCAAGCCGGTTGTCGAGAATAACATCCGGTTGGTATTTACGTATCATACGAACCAGATCGGTGGCTTTCCATTTTTCTCCGCTGTAATCATCAAACGAATAATCAAACCATAGGATATCCAGTTTCCCATAATTCCGGACAAGCTCTTCCACTTGTCCATGCATGTATTTCAGGTAATTATCCCAATTTATATTTTTACCGGTCAGATAATTCTTATCATCGCGTTGCGGGTGATTCCCTACATTCGGGTAATCGGGATGATGCCAGTCAATGATGGAATAATAAAGCCCGACTTTTAACCCTTCGGCCCGGAAAGCATCTAAGAATTCACGAACCACATCCCGTCCATTAAATTTTGCACTCAATTTATAATCAGTGAGTTTACTGTCAAAGAGGCAGAATCCATCATGATGTTTAGCCGTAAGTACGGCATATTTCATTCCTGCGGCTTTGGCCGTCCGGGCCCACTGTCGGGCATCAAAATCGGTTGGATTGAAAGCATCAATGTAACATTGGTACTGATCGGTGGTTTTATGCTCATTCGACTTTACCCATTCGCCCCTGCCTGCTTGCGCATAAGCCCCAAAATGAATAAACATACCAAAACGGGCATCCCGCCACCATGCTGTACGGGTCATTACATCCTTATACCTTGCGATATATGCTGCCGCTGGCTGGTCGGCATACACGGAATTGAAAAAAGAAATTAAAATTAAAACGATAACTGTTGTTTTCTTCATGAGGTTAAATTTAATTGATATTATTTCGATTAATATTAAATATCGCTGTTATTCAGCGTAATTCTCAAATTATGTAGCCCGCAGTCAGTTCCGAAACCAAATCGTCAATACGATTAAAGTACAACACTATAAAATTTAAGTCAAATAAACTCTGTTATACATCAGATAGAGTTTCTTAAAATCAGTTCTGTGGGCAAATATTCTCGAACAGGCTGTTTGTTGGTAACAAAACGGGCTGCTTTTTCCCCCATTAGTCCAAAATCAATGCTAATGGAAGAAATACCGTTCTTGATTACTTCCAGAACCGGTTCGTCATTGTAGGCTATCAACCCAATGTCATTCCCAATCGTTAATCCGGCGGCATCGGCATCTTTAATAATTTTCACCAGATCTTCAGACAGGATGCACAAATAAGCCGTACCGGCCTCTGCACCTTTCCAGTCGGATTCTTTCCGAAGAACTTCATAACGGAGATTCTGGGTGACACAGAATTTTACAAAGTAGTCGATAGCGCTTACCGGATGACAAATTTCTTCCGGAAAAACGAATGTGAACTTGTTATATTTTTCCAACAGCGGACTTGCCTGGTTCAAACACCAGAAAAAAGACTCATTGAAATCCTGGCAGATATAGGAGTACTCCGATTTCTCAAAATGACCAAAGTCAAGCAACAGTAATTTGTTGGATGGAATTGATTTAAGCGTATCGGAAAATTGCTCATTGGAGAAATTCATGATCACATACATACTGTATTTTCCAATACTCTCCCGGACAACCGTTTCGAATAACCGTTCATTATACTGATGAAAAATCAGGTCCACCTTGTAATTCTCCGGTAAATTAGCTACGAAGCGATGATACAGGTTCTGTTTAAACGATGAATAGGTATCGAGCAGCAACAAGACATGATTCACTTCGCCTTTTACAAAATAGCCAATGGTTGGATTGGAATCGATCAGTCCTCTTCGTTTCAATTCGTTATACGCTTTGAAAACCGTATCCCTCGAAACTTTATAATGAACGCTGGCTTCGTTGATCGACAAGAGATTGTCACCCATCCTCAAGTCGCCCTGCATGATGGATAAACTGATCCCATCTGCCAACGATTTGAATTTCGAAGTGGAATGGGTAAATTTGATGTTGGTCATTTTGATTCCGAATAAGTTGTTTTAGTGTGAAGCAACAACTACTTGCTCGCTTGCTTCATAAATCAGGCCGGAAACTTTTGATCCGGCCAATGCATAATAACAGACATAAACATAACTGATGACAGGAACAATCATGGCATACGCCATGCTATGGGTCGAATCCGATATCCATCCCATAATGGGGGTCCAGACAGCTCCACCAATGATAGCCATGATAATCATCGAACCACCGATCTTGGTATTGGGGCCCAATCCTTTTACGCCCAGTGCAAAAATAGTAGGAAACATCAGCGACATAAAGAAACTTGACAGTACCAATGCCCAAGCGCCCAGGAACCCCGGATTCAGGATTGCCATGGAGACCAGCATAACATTAATTAAGCTGTAGATCCCCATCAGTTTCTGAGGCTCAAATTTACGCATCAGTGCCGTTGACACAAAACGTCCTGTTCCAAAAGCAAGCAGTGCATAAATCAGATAGATCCCGGCTTCCTTTTCGGGTTTGTGCATATAATCCTTTACATACTGGATGGTAAAACTCCAGGTGCCAACCTGGGCACCGATATAAAAGAACTGGGCAATCACCCCTTTTATAAAATGCGGATATTTAAATAACATAGCCATATGGCCATGTTCGTTACCCGGTTTATCTTTACTTTTACGGACATTATCGGTTTCGGCCGGAAACTTCACTTTCCAAATCAGGAAAGCCCAAACCAGAATAATCACACCGATAATCATATAGGGAGGTATAACACGTAGAATTTCCGTATGCAGGTAGTCGTGATAGGTGCCCGCAACTTTCATCGATTCTACCTGAGCGTCGGAATGTTCAACTCCCGAAAATATAAACTGGCTCCCTACAAATGCACCCGTCATGGCTCCCAGCGGATTAAATGCCTGTGAAAAATTAAGCCGTTGTGCGGAAGTATCCGGGTCGCCAAGTACCGAAATAAATGAATTGGCTCCCGTTTCCAGAAATGATAAACCGCAGGCGATTACATACAGGGCGACCAGGAAAAGGCCGAATTTGCCCACTACGGCAGCCGGCCAGAAAAGGAATGCTCCGGTTGCAAATAATAACAGTCCGATAATGATTCCTGTTTTATAATTATACCGGTCCATAACCAATGCGGCTGGCAGGGCCATGCAAAAATAGCCCAGATAAAAAGCCGATTGAACCAACCCGGCCTGCAGCCGGTTGAGTTCAAAAGATTTCATAAACTGAGGTATCAGAATATCATTCAAATTATTGGGTATGGCCCATAAATAAAAAAGAGCCGTAATCAGGATAAACGGGAGCAGGTTTTCCCGGGCAACAATCTTGTGTTTAGTCATGGCGTGATTTTATAAGGTAACCTATTATTTCTATTCTTTTAGAGAGAAAAGATTCGCTCCATCAAGGTCCATTTTTCGGAAGAAGTAGCTCCGGGTTTCGTCAACTGGAATTTTGCTACAAATGCTTCCCATTCAGCCTGACGGTTTAGTTTAGCCAGTTTTTCGAAAGCATCGTCCCAGTTAAAATCCAGTGGAGTCTCCACGATCATAAAAAGCACAGTCCCGTGAATGTAAATTTCCATGTCCAGAATGCCTACTTCCTGAATGCCCTGCGGTATTTCCGGCCAACGATTCTCTTTCCGGTGCCAGAATTTATATTCCTCGATCAAGCCGGGATCGTTTTTCAGTTCCAGGGTTTGGCAATAACGTTTTATCGGTTGTGTGAACTGTTTGGCAATATATCCTTCCTCCATAGATACCAGCGAATTAAATGTTATTTTTCTCTATTAATGTATATCAGCAGCTTACCTGTGCTGAACTGTGCCGTAAAAATAGGCAGAACATTTGAAATGCAAGCAGTCAATTCTTATGTTCTTCAGCATTAATTTGCAAAATTCTGCTGGTCTGGTTGTGGAAATTACCAGAAAAGAACAAAATAACTATCCGGATTATTTACTTAAGGACCTTGATTGAATGAACCAAAAATTAGGAGGCTCTATAACCAATAAGGGAGGTAATAACATTAAACCCACAACGCAATAACTCTGCACTCTTTGACTGATTTAAAGTGGCCGTCAACACATCACCAATCAACCCCTAAAAACAAATCCTGAATCTGCTTTTAGAGACTTTTTGATTACACAAGAGGTGAAACCCAGAAGACCTCCAGTAGAAATGATTATGTGTTATAAATAAATCACCATGAGCCCCTCGTTACAAATCCGGGGTAGGATGATTTACTGCCGAATAGAATTATTCCTTATCCCGATCCAAGGTCATGAAGTACCTAATTTAGAGTCTGATGGCTCCAGGTAGAGCATTCGTTTACCCTCCTTCGAAAAGACTAACCGATTCACCATATCTTACAGTCTAATCACCACCAGGTCTATGTCCGGTAACATCTTAGTTTATGTTTTCCCATAGTTAACCCATAGATGTCACATAGATATCCCATAGATATCCCATATCATTTGTAATATGAGTTATCTATGGTTTATCCCTGAGTTATCTCCGGCTATGGTATAAATATACCTAAAATAAGTACAGAAGAGGATTCGAGGAGGATGAATCATTGAATCGTTGAATTTAAAAGCCTGGTACGGGTTATTTACAGTTTTTCTACGGAGAAATGAATATTGAGGGCATTTCAATTACCCATCCCAAACGTTATAGAGCCAATTAGTTTCAGTAAAAAAACAGAAGGATTTAGATCTTATTTTCTTTGTTATCGTTTCTCTATTTTCCTTCCAACAGAGCTTCCTGTAGTTCCTTTTCAGGTATAAAGTGGAATCGAAGAAATTTTGGAGGGGATTGACAGGGGGATTCGAGGTTTACCTCACCAAACCCCCTCTCCACTCAGAACAAATGGCGGAAGGAATTCGATGAATTGTTGTTTAGACAAAGCCGAAACCTGAATTATAAAAAACACCTTTTTATCTAATCCGGATTTATTCCCGACTATTTTGTTTCCGGAGTATAAAATCGTAGATTGACAACTACAAGAAGAAAGTTTGGCAGCAGACGGGATTGTAATGCAATGACCGTTTTATAATCTTTTTGTACCTTTGCACAACACCAAACCATGCATGAAAAATAGTGCACAATGAATCCTGCAACATGACTTCCAACAAAAATATATATAAAGTAACGTATCCTATTTTCCTGACCTTGCTGGCCCAGAACATCATCAACGTAACCAACACGGCATTCTTAGGCCGGGTGGGCGAAGTGGAATTAGGGGCATCAGCCATTGGCGGGGTGTTTTACTTTGCCATTTACATGATCGGGTTCGGATTCAGCCAGGGGGCACAGATCCTGATCGGAAGGCGGAATGGTGGGAAGAATTATAGGCAAATCGGTCCGATATTCAATAATAGTTTGATATTCAATTTTATCCTGAGTGCCGCAATCTTCGGGCTATCCGTAAAAGGCGTACCGCACATCATGAAACTGCTGGTAAGCTCGGAGCATGTTTACAAAGCATCGATCGAATATCTCGACTGGCGTATCTACGGCTTCTTCTTTTCCTTTGTGAGTGTCATATTCCGCGGCCTGTACGTTGGTATTACGCAGACACGTATCCTCACCACTTCGGCTATCCTAATGGCTGTCACCAATATCTTTTTCGACTACACGCTGATATTCGGCCATTTTGGATTTCCTGTCCTGGGAATAACCGGTGCAGGGATTTCATCGGTCATTGCCGAAGCCGTAACCCTGGGATATCTGGTGTGGCATACGATTTACCGGACGGACAGGAAAAAGTACGGACTACTTGAATTCAAAAAAGTGGAATTGAAAACGATCCTAAACATCCTGAATTTATCTATATTCATTATGTTCCAGTATTTTATTTCCATTTCCACCTGGTTTATGTTTTTCATTTTTATCGAACGGATGGGAGAAAAACCGCTGGCGGTAAGTAATATCGGACGAAGTACCTACATTTTACTGATGATACCCGGTTCGGCACTTTCCACAACGGTAAATACGTTGGTAAGCAACCTGATTGGAGCGGGACGGAAGGAAGAAGTATTGCCGTTTATCCGGCGGATTACCGGCATAGCCTTGCTCATCATTGTACCCCTGGTTCTGTTTACCCTATTCCTACCCCAGCTGATCGCCCGGATCTATACCGATGATGCCGGTTTGATTGCAGCCTGTATCCCGGTTTTGCGGGTGATATCGGTTGCCATTGTATTTTGTGCCGTAGGGGGTATTATTTTCAGTGGCGTTTCCGGCACCGGGAACACACGTACGGCTTTCTTTATTGAGTTCCTGACCTTGTTTTTTTACCTGAGCTATGTTTATTACACTTCCAGGATCCATCCCAGCCCGACAGCAGTTGTCTGGATGTCAGAATACGTTTATTGGATACTGATTGGCGGACTGGGCTATTTGTACCTGCAGAAAGGAGACTGGAGGAAAAGGGAGATTTGAGGGGGTTGATTGGTTAAATAGATAGAAGTCTATAATTAAACGTTGGGCACAAAACAGGTGATTTCAATCATTCTTTTTTTAATAAGCTCTCAAATTTATCAAACTCAGACAGAGTTTCCGACTACTGTCAGGATCGGAGACCAGAAAGTAAAATATTAATCAAATAAAATACTTATTTTTGTAAAAACTTATTCAATCTAATCAACCAACTATTATGGCCAAAACCAAATCCGTATATGTCTGTCAGAATTGTGGGGTCGATTCGCCCAAATGGATCGGCAAATGCCCATCCTGCGGCGAGTGGAACACCTACGTGGAAGAAGTTATCAGCAAAGATACCACCCCCAAATTCCAGATGGCAGGCGTTGAACTGGTTAAGCAAAAGCCGATCCTGATTACTGAGGTGGAGACCAGCGAAGAGAGCCGTTTCGATACCAGTTCGAACGAATTGAACCGGGTATTGGGAGGCGGTCTTGTACCGGGATCCCTGGTACTGATCGGCGGTGAGCCGGGGATTGGCAAATCGACCCTGGTGCTTCAGGTCGTACTTAACCTCAAAAACAAACGCACGCTTTATATTTCGGGCGAAGAAAGTGTCAAGCAACTGAAGCTGCGTGCCGAACGTCTTCAGTTTGCTAATCCCGATTGCTATATTGTCAGTGAAACTTCCCTTGAACAAATTTATGTGCATATCCAGAACACGCAACCCGATGTAGTCATTGTCGATTCCATACAGACCATTTCGACTGAATTGATTGAATCATCCCCGGGGAGTGTATCCCAGGTGCGTGAATGTGCCGCCAGCCTGTTGAAGTTTTGCAAAACAACTTCCATCCCTGTTTTACTGATCGGGCACATCAACAAAGAAGGCAGCATTGCCGGGCCCAAGGTACTCGAACACATTGTGGATACCGTACTGCAATTCGAAGGAGACCAGAATTACATGTACCGGATCCTGCGCTCCATCAAAAACCGTTTCGGGAGTACTTCCGAACTGGGTATTTTCGAAATGCAGCAAAACGGGTTGCGTGAAGTGAGTAATCCCTCGGAGTTATTGCTTTCACAAAACCATGAAGGGCTGAGTGGGGTGGCTATCGCTTCGGCTATTGAAGGAGTCCGCCCTTTCCTGATTGAAGTACAGAGCCTGGTGAGTTCGGCCGCTTATGGTACTCCACAACGCTCCAGCACAGGCTTTGACCTGCGGCGGTTAAACATGTTGCTGGCCGTACTGGAGAAACGGGCCGGGTTCAAGATCGCCCAAAAAGACGTGTTCCTGAACATTGCCGGTGGCATCAAGGTAAACGATCCGGCCATCGATTTAGCGGTTATTTCAGCTATACTTTCGTCCAATGTTGATATTGCCATTGAAAAACATGTCTGCGTAGCCGGTGAAGTGGGATTGTCGGGTGAAATCCGTCCTATCAACCGTATCGAGCAACGGATCCTCGAAGCCGAAAAGCTTGGCTTCAAGAAAATGATTATCCCCGATTTCAAATTAAAGAGTCTCAATGTAAGTAAACTTAATATCGAACTGATTCAGGTAAAGAAAGTGGAAGAAGCTTTTAGGGTGCTGTTTAAAGGATAAAATTACAGAATGCTCTTTCAGATTCACACTTATAAATACAACTCCTTAATTTGCGCACAGTAAATATAATCCGTTCTGTCACTTCCTAACGTAAAGGAGGCTCCTTGCCGGCATTGGCTATGGCTTAGATTCGATGCTTTTAACTGGGTAGACAAGTTTGAGATTATACTATCAAGGAAATTAGAAGTCCTGTCTTGTCTAAATACGGACTCTTAACTCATTTTAATAAATTAACAGGAATTTAGCTGAGTACGAATATCAAAATTATAACACTTATACAAGTCCGGCTTAGTATAATTTGAACCTGACGGCACGGGTTGGTTATCACTTGAATCAGTTTTCCCGGGGATTTGAAGGCGAATTTGGTATAACTTTATGTATTTTCCGCCAGTTGTTTTTTAGTAACTAAAATAAATTTTAAACTTCATGACCCTACGCACTGTAAATTTAACGCGCTATATCACTCCCTTACGTGAAGGAGGCTCGCTGCCGGCATTGGCTGAGGCAGATGACGACTTCAACTACGTAGTCAAGTTCCGTGGCTCGGGACACGGAACCAAAGCATTGATTTCCGAACTCATCGGAGGGGTGGTTGCCAAATTACTGAAGTTACGGGTACCGGAACTTGTTTTCGTTCATCTCGATGAAGCTTTCGGACGTACCGAAGGTGATGAGGAAATACAAGACCTGCTGCAAAACAGCCGCGGATTGAATCTGGGCCTGCATTTCCTTTCAGGCGCTTTGGCCTACGATCCGGTTACCACAAAGGTTGATGGACAGTTAGCCTCCAAGATTGTGTGGATGGATGCATTTCTGACCAACGTAGACAGAACTGCAAGAAATACAAACATGCTGATGTGGCACCGGGAACTGTGGTTGATCGACCACGGCGCTATCCTGTACTTTCATCATTCGTGGACCAACTGGGAGAAACAAGCCCTGAATCCCTTTCCCTGGATAAAGGACCACGTGTTGCTTCCTTTTGCCGATCAACTGGATGAAGTGGATAAGGAATTCAAACTGTTGCTAACCGACAAAGTCATACGGGAAATTGTAAATATGATACCCAACGTTTGGGCGAATTGGTCGGAAAACGGAGAAACGCCCCAAGACATTAAAGAAACCTATTATCAGTTTTTGACAGTTAGATTAAAAAATTCAAACCTGTTTATAACCGAAGCTCAACATGCAAGAAAAGCACTTATATGAATACGCCGTGATTCGTGTTTTGCCCAAAGTAGAGCGCGAAGAATTTATCAATGCTGGCATTATTTTATTCTCGAAGAAAGCCAACTATATCCGGATAATGTACAAACTCAATATTCAACGGCTGAATAGTTTTTCGAGCGAACTGGATATCGATTTGCTGGAAGCATCGTTGAATTCGTTCGAGAAAATCTGCCAGGGGCAGGATGATGGCGGAATAATAGCCCAGCTGGACATCCCCGAACGGTTCCGGTGGCTCACTGCAGTACGCAGTTCCTGTATTCAAACCTCCCGCCCTCATCCCGGCTTTACGGATAACCTGGACCAAGAGGTTGAGAAATTATTTGAGGAATTAGTGGTGTGACAACAAGAGCTCCTGATAATGTACCAAATTACTTTACCTTAAACAGCTGGTTAGCTTACTGACAGATAACCGATAGCCAATGAATAAATAGATTTTACCATAGATACTTTCAATATATACCTTCTTAAAATTAGAATACAGAATGAGAAAAAAATCAGTAATTGTCAGCCTATTTGCTGTTATTGCGTTGATTGCCAATGCAAACAATGCAGTGACGTCGAATGCTGACACCGTAGTAAACGGGGCGTTTATTCCGAAAGAAATCGAGGACCCTGAATGCCTTGGAATCAACAAGGAGCCATATCATGCAATTTTAATGCCTTATGCCGGTTTAACAGAAGCCCTGAAAGCAAACCGCCATGCCTCATCCTGGTGTATGAGTTTGAACGGTCCCTGGAAATTTAATTGGGTGGCCTGGCCACAACAGCGTCCGGTTGATTTTTATAAACCTTCCTACGATGTTGCCGGCTGGAAAGAGATTAGAGTACCGTCCAACTGGCAGGTTGAAGGATATGGCACACCCTATTACAGTAATTACAATTACATCTTCCAAAAAGATTTTCCAAGGATAATGAGCACACCTCCCAGAAAATTTACCGCTTATACGGAACGAAATCCGGTAGGCAGTTATCGCCGCGAGTTTACCCTCCCGGCTTCCTGGAAAGGAAGGCGTATCTTTGTTACCTTTGATGGTGTGGATGCCGGATTCTTTTTGTGGATTAACGGAAAGAAAGTGGGTTATAGTGTAAATAGCCGCAATGCTGCAGAATTTGACCTAACCAGGTATGTAAAGCCAGGTAAAAACACAATTGCAGCAGAAGTTTACCGCTTTACTACAGGTAGTTACCTTGAAGATCAGGATATGTGGCGTTTGAGTGGTATTTTCCGCAATGTAACCCTTTGGAGCACTCCGCAGGAACACATCAGGGATTTTGCTATCAAAACCAATCTTGACAAACAGTATCGTGATGCCGATATGGTGGTCACGGCTAAAGTGAAGAATTATGGAAATAAAGCCATCGGTGCCAATCAACTGCAGGTGGAATTGTACGATGGAGCTAGCCTCCTGAAAGGGACAACAAACACAACAACAATACCAGCGCTCAAGGCAGGTGAAGAAGTTACGCTGAATATAAGCGTTCCAGTGAATAACCCTCAAAAATGGACTGCCGAAACCCCCAAGCTCTATACGGCAGTCCTCAAAATCAATCAGGGGAACCAAACTGTTGAAACCTTATCGTCACGTACCGGATTTCGCACGATAGAGATCAAAAACAGGGTATTTATGGTAAATGGAACTCCGATAAAGCTAAAGGGAGTTAACCGGCATGAAAACTGGCCAAACAATGGCCACGCCATTACGGAAGAACAGATGATCCGTGATATTGAACTCATCAAACAGGCTAACTGTAACCATGTACGTACCTGCCACTATTCCGACGATCCGAGATGGTACGAACTCTGTGATGAATATGGTATCTATCTTGTCGCCGAAGCCAACCTGGAAAGTCACGGTGCCTGGAACGAGTTTAACGAAGAACCGAGAATCAAGGCGGCTATTATCGATCGTAACGTGGCGAACGTAGAAAACTTTAAAAATCACCCGTCAGTTATCATTTGGTCTTTGGGGAATGAATGCGGTAGCGGCGGCTCAAACTTTAGGGCGGCTCTGAAGACAATAAAAACAATCGACCCTACCCGCCCAACGCATTACCAGGGTTTCGGGATAGGGAAAAATAACCCTGCAGATTTGGAAAGCGATATGTATACCAGTGTGGATGCTGTGGAGAAAAATGCAAAAAATGACAGTCTGAGCAAACCGTTTTACTTGTGTGAGTATGCCCATGCCATGTTTAATTCAATGGGGTCTGTAAAGGAGTATAACGATCTGTTTAATAACTATCCTTCCTTACTGGGTGGCGCCATCTGGGAATGGCAGGATCAGGGCATTTATAACAACCGCGACCCAAAACATCCAATTACAGCCTTTGGTGGTGGTTTCGGAGAATACCCAAACGACCATTATTTTATCCACAAAGGAGTGGTATTCTCTAACCGCTCTTTAAAACCGCACTATCCGGAACTAAAGCATGCCTACCAATGGATCGGCATTACGGCTGAAGATCTGGCAAAAGGAGAAATCCGTATCCAAAACAGATACCAGTTTATTAACTTGGACGAATTTTCTGCTTCCTGGACTCTTTCGGAAAATGGACAAGAGATTGACAGGGGTGATATAAACCTACCGACCATAGCACCCTTTAACGAAAAAACAATAGCGATTCCATGCAAAGTGGCAATTGCAAAACCAGGGGCTGATTATTACCTGCGTATTTCTTTCGCTCTTTCGAATGATCAGCTATGGGCTAAAAAAGGTTATGAAGTAGCTTCCCAGCAATTTAAATTGCCCATTGCGGTACCTGCAATTCAAACCGATGCTTCAAAGAAAACACTTACCTTGGTTCAAGACGATCACCAAGCCTCTGTGAATGGAGATGGCTTTAGCTTAACGTTCGATAAGACAAGCGGCACCTTCACCAAAATCGAGAAAAATGACATTAACCTGCTAGCCAAAGATGGCGGTCCTATGCTTCATTTATGGCGTGCACCTCATCAAATAGATGATATGTGGGCTTACAAGGATTGGAGTGAATTTGGATTGACCAATTTGAATTGGAGCGCTTCGGACATTAAAGTGACACAAAAAACTCCCTCTTCAATAATTATTGCCGCCACATTGACAGGAGAAGGTAAAAAAGATTTTAAGGTAACTCATCAGGTACTTTATACCATTTTGGGTGATGGTTCGGTGAAAGTTGATAATACGGTTAATTCTACAAATCCGGATTTAGTTGTGGCGAGAATGGGTGTGCGCCTGCTTCTGGACAAACAATTTGACCAATTCTCCTATTTCGGCCGTGGACCAATGGAAAATTATGCAGATCGTAAACTTGGGTTTGACATAAACCTTTATCATAGCGTCGTCAAAGAGCAACTTACACCCTATGAGAAACCAATGGAATGTGGTAATCACGAAGATGTCAAGTGGGCAATGCTACAAAATGCTGCAGGAAATGGTATAGTGGTGAAAAGCAACGAAAGTCCGTTACAAGTTTCAGCACTTCCGTATAGTGATGAAGAGTTAGAAAAAGTCGAATATAAAATTGATCTTCCGCAAAGCAACAAGACGGTACTTTGTATAAGTCACCAGACGTTGGGTGTCGGGTCGAACGGATGCGGGCCAAGACCGCTTGAACCATACACGGTATATGCTAAACCGACAACTTTCAGTTATGAAATTCAATTATTAAAGCAATAGAAGAAGATAAGAGTAATTTAAAAAGGCAAGCTCACTAAGTTTTAGTGAGCTTGCCTTTTTTTCTAAGTTATCTGTTCCCAATATATACAATGGTATGTATGCTATATTTCGAATACAAGACTTACCATCACAAAAAAAGGCCAAACAATTTAATGTATGACCTTGATTTCTTTTGTGGGCGTTGAGGGATTCGAACCCCCGACCCTCTGC
>JAUZOM010000160.1 GCA_030706465.1 Bacteroidota bacterium
AGATCGAATACAATTTTATCTTTTTTCATCAAATAAATTTTTAGTCGAGTTGAGCCCTATTGATTATCCATGTTTTGGATGATGCAAAGGTAAAAATTATTTTATAGTCAAATCTCAACTAAATGGTGTTATTTGAATCAACCCAGCCCGAACGGTCATCGTCACCAGGGGGGTGAAGCAAAAAGGGCCGGATTGGATGGCTTCTTAAAAGGCAATGCGCCCCCGGCCTTTTTTTAAGGGAACCCCCTCTGCCGTTCCGGATAAATGCAATTCCAAAGGGATGGCATGATGAGCAATACAAACATCCTTTCTTCATTCAAAAAATATCATTTACCAATATAAATTACAACGTTTATAGCTTCACTTCCAAAAGAATGCCGAAGGCATGATATGATTATAGCAAAGAAATCAATAAAACTATTAGAATCCCGAGGGGATGACATTATGAACGACCAGATGAATATCCCCCAACAATTCCTTCTGATCCCTACTATCCCCGGATGATTCCCCTATGATGCTCCTCCCCTTTGGCGGAGGTTAATGGCTTTCTGGTAACTTCTTCGTGCCTCCTTCGTATTCTAAGAGCGAAACTACTACGAAGCTGGTACGGACCGGAGATAAAGATGTTACAGAGCATTCACGAAGCAGAGGGAAGTATTTCCTCACTCATCCCGAGGTCATGGGAGAGATAAACTTCGGTCAAACTATAACCCTTTAAATTATTTAGAATTAATATTGATAGATTAAATATAGAAAATAATTTCTGAAAAGGAGTTACTTTTTATGTTTTTTTATGATTAACCGTTTATTAAGGCAGATGGATAGAGGCGTGAGATAATTTCACTTTAATACCTGAATAGGTTGAAATGATTTTTACACAAGAAAAGGTCTACTGTTTTCAAAAGGCTTCACGGCGTATGGGCTTGTTGCTGTTATGCCTGCTACTTCCCTTTTATGTCTTGTCGCAGGATAAACCTGCTGCCGGTGACCGATCCTCCCTTTCCGCCCCGGTTGCGGATAGCGTGGCGCCCCAATTGCTTTCCGTTCCTGAACGCTTCTTTAAGAAGGTGGATAGCCGCATCAATAATTTTGACAGGCAGGTAACAAGGCGTACCGATAAGGCGCTGAGCCGGATGATCAAACAAGAGGAGCGGCTGAAGCGGTTGATGGCAAAGAGCGACGCCTTGACCACCCGTAATTTATTTACCCGTGGAATGGACTCCTTAAAACATTTTCAGCAGGCCATCTCCTCTAAAACCCAAAAGCTTTCAAACTCCTCTTCTCTCAAGGGGGAATACTTTCCCTATCTGGACACTCTTAAATCCAGCCTCTCCTTTTTAAAAAACACAGAGTCACTTTCGTTCTCGTCCGCCAAGACACCGGCGCAGTTAACTGATGCCCTTGCCAGGATCAAGGCGGCAGAGGCTAAGCTCCAATACTCGGAAAAGATTAAAAGCTATCTTAGAAATCGACAACTGGAACTGCGCCAGCAACTTGAACACTTGTCAGGATACGATAAGGCAAAAGGGGAAATGGACAAGATGAAAAAGGAGATGTACTATTATAATCGGCAGCTTTCTTCCTATAAGGAAATGCTGGGTGATCCCTCTCGCCTTGAAGCCGAGGCGACAAAGTTACTTCAAAAGATACCGGCCTTTCAGAAATACCTTTCACAAAACGGCGCCCTGGCAGCCCTGTTTCAGCCTCAAGCTTCCACCAATCAAAGCGGGCTGCAAACCCGGGAAATGGTGAATAAGCTGATCAAGGATCAGATGGGGCTACTGGGACCGGATGGGGACAAGATCATCGAAGAACACTTGCAAGAAGCAAGGCAGGAGATGGACAAGCTTAAGCAACAGGCTGCGGGAGAGGGTGATGCCGAGATCCCCGGCTTTAAGCCTAACGGAGAGAAGACCAAGAGCCTCTGGCAGCGTGTTGAGATTGGCACCGACTGTCAGTTCAATAAAAACAACACCCTGCTCCCCTCAACGGGAGACTTCGGGCTCAGCATCGCCTACCGGATAATGAAAAATGGGACCATCGGCATCGGCGGGAGCTGGAAGATGGGGATGGGCAAAGACATCAACCACATCCGCTTTACCCATGAAGGCATCTGTATGCGCTCTTTCGTAGAGTACGCCATTTGGAAGGGGTTCAATCTACGGGGAGGCTGGGAGAGAACCTTTTTGGTAAAGCAGGTCACTACCGAGAACCTGATCCTTTTAAAGAAGCCCGGGAACTGGCTGCAAAGCGGGCTCATCGGCATCAGCAAGAAGATGTCCCTCCCGCTCAAGGTGCCCGTACTCAAAAAGAAGACCGCCAACGGGAGCGTTCAACTGCTGTATGACTTCTTGCACGACAGTCATACCCCGGCTACTCCGGCATTGCAACTCAGGGTGGGGATGGGGTTGTAGAAATAAATTAATAAAGATTTGTATTGTAACAGGATGAATTATTATGGAAGCTGATATGAATTAATTATAATTAAAAAAGGTCTTTAATTATCATAAATATGGGAAATAAATATTCATTTGCATTAATATTGGCTCTTTTAATCACAAGTTTAAAAACCGCTGCCCAATATAAGGATATTATACCTGCATCGCCTGAAGCAGGAGCCTTGGCAAAATCGATCAATTATCCGGTCAGTTACAATACCGGTGTACCGAACATTAACATTCCATTGTACGAATTAAAAGCTGGAGAACTAACTCTGCCAGTGAATATCAGTTACCATGCTGGTGGGTTTAAGGTAAACGAGCAAGCGGGTAATGTCGGGTTAGGTTGGAGCTTGAATACTGACTTGCAGGTCTCAGTAAAAATAAATGGGCTTTTTGATCTAACCGGGAACAATGGTTATATTAATAATAATATAATAAATTCCTTTCCAGGGGGATATGGTGTTCATGACATTACAAATCCTTCAGGAGGGGATGCACAAAATGGTGATTTTATGAATCATATTAAAAATTATAATACCTGTTGGCGTATAATAACGGGTGATTTAGACTTACAGCCGGATGAGTTTTATTATAAACTCCTGAATAAATCAGGGAAGTTTTATTTTAAGCCTAATGGGGAAATTGAAACGGTACCCAGCAACGGAATAAAAATAAAATTTATGTATGGGATTCCGTACACCAGTCCCACTAATCAATTCATCATTACAGATACAGATGGCACTGTTTATACCTTTGGAGATGGATTAAGTTATGAAAATTCAAGAGCCATAGAATTAGCTGACATATCCTACCCTCCCGTTATTTCTTCCTGGAAATGTGTAAGTATTATCAGCCCTTCAAAAGCCGATACCGTAAAATTTAAATATAATTTAGGGGAATCTAAATATATGTTCAGCTTCAACAATAGCATTCAGTTTTTATCATCATTAAGCATGACCTTTGATAATTTGTACTATGGGGATTTAAAGCATCCGGGTGATGCTATCTTATCAGGAAAGTACTGGGAAGGTGTTAATGGACTAAAAAGCAGCTATCCATTGTTTACTTTTGCCAATCCTAAGTATTTATGTGATGGGCGATTAGATGCAGGATTAAATTTGATTGACATCAATACTGGTAATTGGGTAAATTATCCTCGTGACGCATCCTATTTAAATCCGTTATGCAGGGAAACCCAAACATTAAAACTTGATGTCATTACCTATTCCGGGGTAAAAGGTAATGCGGCCACGCTTACATACGGTTATCAATCCAATCAATCCAATCAATTATCATCAATAGATATTTCCGATGGCCAATCCAACCATACCATAAACTTTATACAATCTCCTAAGGAATCGTATGCAAATAAACAAGATTCTCGAGAATGCAATATAACCTATTATCTCGACAGTGTGAAAACATCAAACAATGATAAATATGCATTTAATTATTATAATAAGGTTGTATTTAGCAATCATTCTGTAGGTTCTGATGCTTGGGGAGGTGTCAATCAGTTAACGGTTGATGGCATGGATAACTCAGTTTCTACAATTAATTCATTACCATATGCAGCATCATTTGTTTCTAATAATTATGGAAATACAACATCTACACAGATAGGCAATTGGCCAAATGGCGTTGAAGTTGACGTAAGCAAAATAACCGATGGCCTTTTAGAATCGATTATCTATCCAACCGGGGGTCTAACCGTATTTGAATATGGCCCAAATGAATATTATGATCAATATGCAAGCCAGCAAAAAATGGCCGGTGGGGTGCGTATTAATAATATTAAATATTACAATTACAGTGGGGGAAGCCTGGTTGCTGAAAAGATTTATAAATATGGTGAAAATGAAAGCGGTAATGGATTCACAAAAAGGCCGTTCAACTGGTCTTCCAATGGTATTTTAGATGGCTATTACTATACCCAGCAAAGGAAGTATCTTGAGTTTTATAACGGAGGCAAAAATTACTCCGTACCGCAGGAAGAAACGAAAACGACCATTCTTCCAAGCTCCATTATTGACATGTTTTATTCCGACGGTTCACCAATTTATTATACTCAGGTTACAGAATACAAGAATGAAAATGGCACTTTATCGGGAAAAACCGAATACAAGTATGCCGATCTTACTGATAATTGCTACTTCAACAATTTTCTGGGAGGTACAAATATTTCGTATCGGAAAGATAATTGGGATAATGGCCAGCTAATTTCTGAAACATATTATAAAAAGAATTCAAATGGTTTTGATATTATAAAATCAAAAACATATGAATATGATAAATATAAAAAGACAGAAATACCCAATATTGAGGTTTTTCAAAATAATGAATATTGGGACACGAATAATCAAAATCTTACGCCTAATCCTGGTTATGATGATCCGGGTTGTGTCGAAAGCTACATTTCTGCTAACGATTTTACTTTTTTTGATTATGGATTGCCTGTCGGAGATATGCTCTTAAAAGATGAAGTGGAGAAGACCTGGGATGGGCAAAATGTAATAACCAAAACAACAAATTATTTTTACGATTTATTGAATAGTGATGTGGGTTATCCCAATCAGTTGACACGGTCGGAAACCACTTTAAGCAATGGAAAGAATCAAACAACCTATTTTATTTATCCACAGAATTATGCTGCTGGTACCGATTTTATCGACTCTTTGAAAAATAATTATATGCTAACCTCCCTCATCGAGAAAATAACCACTATAGATGATAAGGTAATAGAAGGCAAACTAAATACCTATTTACCCGATAATACCGGCCATGTTGCAAAAACATTCGAGTTGGATCCAACCCTGCCATTGACGTTGTCAAATTTCCACGCAATTCAAAATTTACAAAGACCAATTTTCATACAAGATCCCAGTTATTTTGAAAAATATTCTTTAGAATATACTAACAAGCGTTTAGTGATGATGACTCCTAAGGATAATATCCACACTTCATATTATTGGGGCTATCACAACACTTATCCAATGATAAAGGCTGAAAATGTTAGTTATTCTAATCTAAATGCTGCTGTCAACACGGCCCTTAGCGTCGTAAGTAAAGGTTCTATCGATGATCTCACATTTGCGGTTGGTGATTTGTTGACAGAAGCTCAAAAGACCCTTTTTAAAAACTTTATTACCTCCCTTAGAAACAATTCACTTTTAGCCAGTGGCCAGTTGACCATTTATACCTACTCACCACTGATCGGTATGAGCTCTCAGACAGATACCAAGGGGATGACAACCTATTATGCGTATGATGAATTCCAACGGCTAAAATCGATTAAAGACCAAAACGGCAACATTATCAAGAGCTTTGACTATCATTATAAACAATAAATAGATAAAACTTAAAACCATGAAACCATACATTTTTTTAAATTTTCTTTTTTTTGCATTTATGCTGACAATGGGTACTGCCTATGCACAACAACAAGACAGCCTGAAACAAAAGCAGATAAAGTTTTACAGCAGGGTATTGACCGTCGGGCAGGAAACTGCTACGCAGGTAGCCTCAATCATGGATACTTACAAGGAAGGGGTCAAAAAAGTGGTTGCCGATGCCACCCTAACAGAGGATGCAAGACGGGCCAAAATTGATGAGCTGATAGATGAGAAGAACAAAAAATTCGAACTTCTTCTTACTCCTGCCCAACAGGCAAAGATCATTCCAACCACAGAACGAAAAAAGAACAAACCGGGTAAATAAAAAACTTTACGAGTTAAACATTTCTCAAAATAAGGATGATATGTCCAGCTTATATATTTCTAACCCGGTTATAAAACCTAACCGGATGAAACTAATCGTTTTAAGTGCTTTAATGGTGCTTTGCCTTTCGTCACTCCCGGCAAGGGCACAAGTTTACGGATCCATGAATAACCCGATAGATATAGGATATTTTGATTCCGGTGGTAGCACAGACTTCTACGATAGCAACGAAAACAACGATCCGAGCAATGGATTTGGGAATAATATTGGACAACTAAGCGACGATGTATGGTACAAATTTACTGTAACTAGTACGACCGTGATTAATATCTCTTTATGCGGGAGTGATTTTGATACCTATCTGCATCTTTTAGATGAAAATGAAAATGAATTGGAATCGAATGATGACAACGGCCCTTTGTGCGTCGGCCTACAATCCTCCATTCAAACAACCCTGTCTCCCGGCACCTATTATGCTGTAGTGGAGGGATATGAAGCACATTGCGGCAATATTGTGATGATGATCAATAATGCTGGTGGTTCTTATTCAATAGACGAAGGTATGTACACCGCTATAAACGCAGGAAGCTTTGATGCTTGTGGCAGCAGGACTTTCATGGATTCAAGAAGCAACAGTACTTATTATGGTTACGGTAACAAGTACGGACAGGGGAGTGACGATATATTTTACCGGTTTACCATAAGCGCTACGGCCCTTGTCAATATCTCTTTGTGCGGGAGTGATTTTGACACCTACCTGCATCTATTAGATGCATCAGGCGCTGAAATAGAATCTAATAATAATGATGGGCCATTGTGTACCGGTTTACAATCCTCCATACAAACAACCCTGTTGCCTGGCACATATTATGCCGTTGCGGAGGGGTGGTCTTTCAACAGTGGTAATATTGCTATAGAGATCAGTACGGGTAGTGGTTCTCCCCCTCCTGGCACCTCTCTTTCCAATGCCATAGATGCCGGAACGTTAAGTACCCCCTTTACCGACACGAGGAACAATTCACCCGAGGGTTGTTATCAAAACTTAATGGGACAGCCCAGCAATGAAATTTATTACAAGTTTACCTTACCCACTAGTTCACAAGTGGGCTTATCGCATTGTGGAACTGCCTTTGACACTTATCTGCACCTGCTTGATAACAGAGGAGTAGAAATTGCAGCCAATAACGATAACGGTCCCCTGTGTGCAGGTTCGCAGGCTTCTATTAAAATGACACTCGGCGCTGGGACCTATTACGTTGTATCAGAAGGATTCAACACTAATAGCGGTGATATCATCACAACAATTTTCAAGTATCCACCTCCTTCGGCCAATTTCAGCCAAAACCAAAACTATATTGTCACCTATACGCCCAATATATCAGGGATGATGGATGCAGACTCGGTCAGGGGAAAGGATATAGCTGTCTTGTCGCAACAGGTGCAGTATTTTGATGGCCTGGGCCGCCCCATGCAGAACGTGATTTTCAAGGGCAGCCCCCTTTTAAACGATATCGTCCAGCCCATAGCCTACGACTCATTAGGCCGTGAACCAAAGCAATACCTGCCTTATGTTTCAACAATTAACGATGGCAGCTACAAAAGCGATGCGCTCACAGAACAGGCTACATTTTATACGGGTACTGGTATGGCTGCAAAATGCGCTACCGATAACAGGCCCTTTAGCGAAACCGTCTTTGAACCCTCTCCGCTTGACCGTCCCTTGCAGCAATACGGGGCTGGAGAAGGCTGGTATTCCGGCCATCCCATTGCCATCGACCATCAGGTCAACACAGCCAATGAGGTCAGGCTATGGACGATGAGCGGTTCTACGGTGAGTGCACCCGGATATTATAATGCCGGCACGCTCTTTAAAACCCAAACCACCGATGAAAATGGGAATAAGAGCTGGGAGTTTAAGGACCTGCAGGAGCAAGTGGTGCTCAAACAGGTTGAGAGCGAATCAGGGCCGCTAAACACCTATTACGTGTATGATGACTTTGCCCGTCTGGCCTATGTGATCCCCCCCAAGGCAACGGCTTTTAGTTACCCGGAAAGCTCTGATGATTTTAAAGAATTGATCTATGCCTATAAGTATGATGGAAGAGGCAGGATGACCGAAAAACATATACCCGGGACTGGTTGGATTTACATGGTCTACAATAAGATCGATAAGCTGATCCTTAGTCAGGATTCTTTACAACGGGCAAGTAAAGATTGGATTTTCACAAAGTACGATGCCTTGGGAAGAGTCGTGATGACCGGAAAGGTGGTCATCGATAATACGCGAATTAATATTCAAGGGCTGGTTGACAATGAAACCAACCTATGGGAATCCAGGAATGATACCTTAACGGGTAGTTACTATTACACGACGGACTCCTATCCGCAAGGCTCTTTCTCCAGTTATGAAGTATTGACCGTAAATTATTACGACACCTATAGCTTTGACAGTAATTTGCCAACTTATCAGCAAGCGTTGGGTAATGCAGCCAATAGTATCATGACGAAAGGCCTGCTGACGGGCAGCAAGGTAAAGGTGCTGGATGGTTCCAACACATGGCTGACTTCTGTCTCCTATTATGACGACAAGGCGCGGCCCATACAGGTATTCAATAAAAACATCCTGGGCACGTGGGACCGGGTCACCTCTAAATATGATTTTACCGGCAAGCTCTTGCAGAGCGAACGAACCCACGATGCGCTTACCCTCAATAACCGTTACGTGTACGACCAAGCGGGGCGAAAGAAAGAGGTCTACGAGCAGGTAAACAGCGACCCGGAAGTGGAACTGGCCGAATACAACTACAATGAGCTGGGGCAGCTGGTGAAGAAGAACCTGCATAAAAGTCCAACCGGAAGGCTCCAGGGCATCGACTACCGTTACAACATCCGGGGATGGCTCACCAGCATCAATAGTGCCAAGCTGGATGATGACGGGGTCTTGAATGAAGAATCCGATGATGCCTTTGGCGAGGAGCTGAGCTACAACGAGAGTTTTAATGCAGGTGGCACCTCGGGAACCGCC
>JAUZOM010000161.1 GCA_030706465.1 Bacteroidota bacterium
TTGTTGCAGATGGAGGCGTTGCTGTGGCCACTCTGGGTGAAACGGTTAATGTCTGCCCGACGGGAACCTGACCGGACGATTTAGTGTTCTCATTTAGAGGGAAAACACCTTGTGGGTCCTTAATCAGGTAATGCGACATGGTTTCGTCCGATTCGAAACCGATACCGGTGATGATACGGGTCGTTTGTGTAATCTTGATTAAAGTATCCGAATAAAATTTAGCCTGCCTTTGATCCCAGAATAATTTTTCGGTTTCGAAAAGTTCCCCTTGCAAGTTCATGGCTCTTACTTTTCCGCGTAATATCCAAAGTTGTTGATTATCGTTGAATCGTGCATATTTACTTTGTATATTGGCATCCACTTTCATGTTTAAGTCGAATTTCTCAAAATAGATTCCATCCGGAAATTCCTGATAGGGTTGAATTGCCTTGTCATAAATGTCCCATCGTGGTGTTGAAATCCGATAACGTGTAATACCTGAATCCGAAATGATTGTGGTAATCTCTGTGGCATGAAGTTTCGGTATTTTAGTCCGGTCGACAATAGCCCCGATTTTATCCGGCTTGTCTTTACTGCACGATACTAAAAATATCAAAAAGAGAAAACTGAAGACTAATGTTTTATTGATGGCCTGAGCTGTTAATTGTAGAGTATGTGACTTTCCCGGTCCCATTTCAATGTCCTGTATAAGTTGAGTGTCGATCCGGATTAAAGTTTACGTTTAAAGAACCAATGTTCATTAAACGTGACGTTTAATGTGAACTTGAAATAATCTTCGCGTAGTGTTGCTGTAGAGCCAATCTTACCATATTCAAACGATGCATTGAGCATAGAGATTGAATTTGAAACTTTATTGTATAAAGGTAATCCTAAACCGCAAGTAATGCCATAGTTTTTAGGTTGAGTGATTCCATCGACATTGTAATATGAATCGCTAACATTAAATCCTCCCCGATAGCGGATTCTGTCAGAAAAGTTTCTGCCTTTCGGATTCGGTTGGTATTCTACCCCAACGGCTAATTTTGACCGGTTATTTAAATCTTCCGAGTTCTTTCCGGTAGCCGGATTCCAAAAGAAATCTATATTCTTCCATTGTTGCAGGCTATAATCAATTCCGATTGAAAGTTTTTTATCATACATATAATTAAACCCGATTCCATACAAGCTTGGTAACTCAAAACCATAGGCGATATAATTGGGATTATTCGGATGGCTTGAATCAATCGTGTCATTGGGTACTCCGGACGTGATTTGCGAGAACCCGCCATTTAATTTTATTTTGGGCTCGTAAATTAATCCTAAGGTTACATCATGTTTCTTAGCAAACGTATTATAAAATTGAGCACCCAGTCGAAATCTGAAATTATTGGCTGTTATTGAATTCCGTTGGGTTGATGAGGTGCTGGTAATGGGATTCGTAGTGGTACCGGCAAAAGTTATATCCCGGTAATTATCTATGGTGCCATACATGTAATAAGCATTAACACCAAGGGACACATGTTTAAACAGGTTAGCGGAAAGTCCCATGTATACCTGGCTGAATCCGCCGGATCCAACGAAAGTCTTGGTATTCGCAATCGTATCCTGTTTTTGGGCATCCGTTTTCAGAAAAGTGGTATCTTTCGAAGAAAAATTATATCCTGCAAATGAATAGGGCAATAGACCGGCACTAAATCCCAACCATTTGGCCAGGGGAAATTGCATGGTAATATATTCTAAATTGGCATTCAGGGTTGTTTTTCCCTTGTTTAGATCTGAAAAATGGGAAACTAATGCCGAAGCACCAATGTCAAACATGAAAGTCATACTGTCAACACTGCTGTAAGAAGCCGGATTTACTGTATTTATACTGGTATTGAATCGGGAGCCGATTGAAACGCCTCCCATAGCTCTTTGTTCTCCATTATTTGTGTCACTGATGTCTCCATATCCGAACCTTGTATAGGGAGAATTTGTATTATTCTGACTGTTAGTGAACTGGGCGAAAATAATTAACGCAAGTACGAGAAGTAAAAGCTTATTTTTGTACATTGTATAGGAGGATACGGTTAAGTCCGATTAACACTAAATTTCTTTCTGCAAAGATGGCACTTTTTAGCTTGGTATCAAAGTAAAAAGTGCTACCGCCTGTTAAAAAAGTTGAAAGTTGTGGATATTTAATTTTTAATGCATTAATATAACCATCTATCTCGAAAACAATGCCGTAAAGTGCTCCGGAAAGAATGGCCGATTCGGTAGAATTTCCCAGTAACCGACTCTCGGTTTTTGGAACTACCCGGGGTAATTTCTGAGTGAACTCATGTAACGACCGGAGCCTTAAATTCAGGCCGGGTGCAATGTTCCCGCCTAAGTAATTTTGCCCGGCATCAATAAAGTCATACGTGATAGCAGTCCCGGCATCGATAACCAGGACATCTGTGTCCGGTTTCAAATACGCAGCTCCCACTATAGCAGCCAGTCGGTCATTCCCCAACGATTCGGGTGTTAAATACCTGTTTTTAATCGGAACGGGTGTGGTATGAGTTAATTCGATCAGGTTTTGAACTTTACTCGTTAGCTCTCCGATAACTTCTTTATTATCCGAAATAACACTCGAAACAATACAATGGACAATGGGAAATTTAGTTAGTAAGGTGGATAGTTCATTTTTACCGAATTGCTCATAAATAAAACTATCTATCAATTTGTTTTGACTGAAAATACCAACTTTCGTACTCGAATTCCCCTGATCAATACATAAATTCATAAACTAGTCGTATGAATAAGGTTAAAAGAATGACAACCCTTTCCCGGAATTGTCGGACTGTTATAAGATCATCTTTTCAATGGGGAGAACCAGTATTCCTTCGGCTCCAAGGGCTTTTAGCTTCCCAATGATATCCCAGAATCTTTTCTCGTCAATGACTGCATGAAGTGAATTCCATCCTTCTTTGGCCAGTGGCATGATGGTTGGACTTTTTATACCCGGAAGGACTTCGATAATCTTGTCCATGTTCTCAATCGGTACATTCATAAGTACATACTTCTTGTCTTCGGCTATTTTTACAGCATCAAACCTGAAAAGCAATTCATCTAATATCGATTGTTTTTCAGCTGTCAATTTCGGATTCGAAATTAAGACTGCCTCCGACTTCATTAATACTTCGACTTCTTTTAAATGGTTTGTTATCAAGGTGCTTCCCGAACTGACAATGTCGAAAATCCCATCGGACAACCCAATGCCGGGGGCAATCTCAACGGATCCCGTAATGACGTGTATATCGGCTTTTACTTTCTTCTTTTTGAGGAAGTCTTTCAGGATTTCGGGATAAGAGGTTGCAATGACTTTCCCTTCAAACCAGGAGATATCTGTATAGGAATTTTCTTTCGGAATTGCTAAGGAGAGACGGCACTTGCTGAAGCCCAATCTTTTTGTTAAGATTACGTTCTTTTTCTTTTCTGCGTATTCATTTTCGCCAACAATGCCAATGTCGGCCACCCCATCAGCCACCGATTGCGGTATATCATCATCGCGTAAAAATAAGACCTCCAGTGGAAAATTCCGTGCAGGAAGCAATAACAGACGTTTCCCCGATTCCAGTTTTATTCCCGATTCGGACAGCAACATCATTGTTTCTTCATATAATCTCCCTTTGGCTTGAATGGCTATACGTAACATACTCTTTTTGTTTTTATTGATTTTGACGGCAAAGGTACAAAAAATGTACGAATCCGGAATTAAAAAAAAAGTCCGTTATGGGAATAACGGACCTAAATGCCTGCAAGAATTTCTTTCTGCGATAGCTTTTTACTTTACTTTAGTTGTGTCAACAGCAGCTTTTGTTGTATCAGCAGCAGCTTTTGTTGAGTCAACGGCAACAACTGTAGAATCAGCTTTAGGAGCTGCTTCAGTTGCTTTTGGTTTACAAGATGCGAAAGCCATAGCTACCACAAAAAATAAAATTACTTTTTTCATTTCGTTTAAACTTTTAAAAATTTAACATGTTTGTTTTGCAATTCAAAATCGATGCAAAGTTACATCATTTTTTTATTCCGCATTAATAAATATCACTTTTTTTTAAAATATTTTTTGGTTTGAGTGATATTTAAGATATTTTGGTGATAATTGGTAGGAAAAAGCGAAGATTGTGGCACTAAATTTTGATTTGCAGCTTAAAAAAAGTCTGTTAGAATATCTCTAACAGACTTTTTTACTTCGTAAACTCATTACGTAAGTTAAATTACTTAGCAGCCTTTGTTGTATCGGCAGTAGCAGTAGCAGAATCAGCAGCTACGGTGTCAGTTGCAACAACAGTTGAATCAGCCTTAGGAGCTTCCTGAGCTTTCTTAGGAGTACAAGATGCGAAAGCCAATGCTAAAACGCAAAACAATAATACTTTTTTCATTACTTTAAACCTTTAAAATTTGATATGTTAATTTTGTTATTCAGAAATCGATGCAAAGGTACATCGTTTTTTTATTCTGTATTAATAAATATCGATTTTTTTTTAAATACTTTTTGGTTTAGCCGTTTTATTCTTCTTTTCGGGATCATCCGGCCTCAATAAATACTTTTTGGCACCTGATTCCCGCAGCGTAAACCAAAAAGTCTGTCAGAATACTTCTAACAGACCTTTTGCTTCGTAAAAAAGTTACGAAAGCCTGTTTACTTAACCGCTTTAGTTGTATCGGCTGTTGCAGTAGCAGCAGAGTCGGTAGCTACGGTATCAACAGCTACAGCTGTAGAGTCAGCCTTAGGAGCTTCCTGAGCTTTTTTAGGAGAGCAAGATGCGAAAGCCAATGCTAAAACGCAAAACAATAATACTTTTTTCATTACTTAAAACTTTAAAATTTAATATGTTAATTTGTTTATTCAAAAATCGCTACAAAGGTACAACGTTTTTTTGTTCTGCATCAATAAATATTGTTTTTTTTTATCCGTTTTCGTTTGATTGCTTTTCAGTCCCCTCGAAAACCCCGACCTTCGTCCGTAAACAAAAAAGGTCCTACCGGGTTTCTTGTGAATCGGACTTCAGAACATAAAAAATTAACCACAATAGCCAAACTGGTTCACAGTGGAAGTGTTATTTCCAGCCATTTTCCTGAGTTTGTAATCTTAAAATACCGGCCGATAGTTGACTGTTGTGTCCGGCCCTCCTTTGTCTTTTTGTTCTATGGTGGTTCGATCTTTGTTTTTGTAATCAGTAAAGCAGGACTAAATTAAAAGTTCAACTATCAAACTTCTGTGGTTTAAGATTTTTCACCGGGGACCCGGTTGTACCAACAAAAAAAGTCCGTCAGAAAACCTCTAACAGACTTTTTGCTTCGTAAACAAATTACGTAAGCCTAATTACTTTACAGCTTTAGTTGTGTCAGCAGCAGTAGTAGCAGCAGAATCAGAAGCTACAGTATCAACAGCAACAACAGTAGAATCAGCTTTAGGAGCTTCTTGAGCTTTTTTAGGAGAGCAAGATGCGAAAGCCAAAGCTAGAACGCAAAACAAAAATACTTTTTTCATTACTTTAAACCTTTAAAAATTTAACATGTTAATTTTGTTATTCAAAATCGCTGCAAAGATACATCATTTATTTGTGATAGATTAATAATGAGGCTCTTTTTTTTGAATATTATTTTAAAAAGTCTTATAAATAGGTATCTTTATGCAATTCAGTCTGTTATAAGTGTCGGGTCAGGATGAATACAGGTACCGTTTGATGCTTTTTTTAGGTGTTTTCTCGAATTCGTGCGGATAAAGTTGAATTTTGGACACCGACTCGTACGAAGCAACCATGGAATTGAGCATTTTTCGGTTTTCTTCCATCAGGGAATCCAGCTGATCCTGTTCGATATGTTCGGCATCCAGGGCATCATAATCGGGGCAAACCAGTGCGATGAGCTTTTTTTCCTGCAAAATAACCAGGCTTTCCATTACAAAAGGCATATTATTCAGCTTTGCTTCTATTTCTTCCGGATAGATATTTTGCCCGCTGGCACTTAAAATCATCGTTTTATTACGTCCGCGGATAAACAGGTTTTGTTCCGCGTCAATCAGGCCTAAGTCACCGGTGTGTAACCAACCTTCGGCATCCAGTATCCGGGCTGTTGCTTCCGGGTTTTTAAAATAACCGCTCATTACATTTTCTCCGCGGACACAGATTTCACCGACTCCGGTTACCGGGTTCGGGTTTAAAATCTTGGCTTCCATGATGTCCAGTAGCTTTCCCGAAGATTTCGGCTTAAAATCAGTAGCCGGGGAATAGCTGACCAGGGGAGCACATTCGGTCATGCCATACCCGACAGTAAATGGAAATTTTATTTTGTTGAAAAACTCTTCTACTTCTGCATTCAACGGGGCTCCACCCACCACGATTTCCGAAAACTCCCCGCCGAAGGCGTCGATTAGTTTCTTCCGGATCTGTGCTAAAACAGGTTGGTCCAGGAACGGAATGCTCAGCACCCATCGCATGGATGGTTTGGCCAGCAGTGGTTGGATTTGTTTCTTATAGATCTTTTCAATGATTAACGGGACACAGAAGATCACATTCGGCCTGATTTCGGCAAAAGCCTTTAAGAGTATTTTGGGGGAAGGCGTTTTTCCTACAAAATGGATATGGCATCCGGCGCACGTGGAGGTGAGGAATTCGAAGGCGCATCCGTAGGCATGGGCCAACGGTAAAAAGGAAATAATGTTGTATTCCGGGGCTACCAGCTTGGTCCGGATACCGAAAGTGATATTTCCGGCCAGTGCGTTACCCGGGGTCATGACCCCTTTGCTAAAGCCGGTCGTACCCGAAGTATAATTAATGGATACGATATCCTGGTTCGGTTTATCAACGTACCGGACGCAGTCGCGATGGAACCCGTACGGGTATTTTTTGTCGAATAGCTGCCGGATGGTATCGAAATGAATGGATGCCGGATCGATCGGAAGGTCCATTTCATCCGTTGTCGGTTCCCCTGTTTCATCCGGGCTGTTTGGCGGAGCCTGGTTTAGTAACGCGATGCAATGGAAGCCCGTTAATGAAAAAACCGCCTTCACGGAAGTCAGCTTTTCTTCTTCCAGGTTTTCCCATACGGCATCTCCAACAAATAAAAGTCTGGATCCGGAATGGTTTGTGATATGATGTACATCGTTTGGACTAAAATCCTGCAAAATAGGGACTATAATTGCTCCATAGGTTACGGTAGCCAAATAGGTGATCGCCCAGTTGGCGTTATTGCGACCCACCAGGGCTATCTTATCGTGTTGTTGTATGTGGCATTGTTCAAAGAGCAGGTGCAGTTCGGCAATTTTCCGGGCAATTTCAGCATACGTAAGCGTCAGGTTTTCGCCGTAATTGCTGAATCCCGGCAGCTCCCAGTTCTTCCGAAATCCATCCTCGAACAACCGGATAAAGTTTTCCTGTATCATTTTTTTAGGGTGCTTTTTAAAGTATGAATTTTTAGACGGCACAAAAATAACGATTATCTGCACAAACAAAATGATTATGTGCAAATATTAAGGTTTAAGAATCTTTAAATGTCGTTTTAAAATGATGAATTGAATGCCGGACGGTAATTCAATGTTTGGCGAGAAGCTTTTGAAATGGTGTAACTTGATTTTTAACAGCTATTTATTTCATTTTTTTTCCCCTTTTTTGAATTCCGGTGATTCAACCATTCTTCTATCAAACCATCCCTTTTCGAAAGCCTTTTGTCCGGGGTTGGTGCTATGCATGACCTTAGACCGTTCTAGGTTTGCTATAGGTATAAATAGGGTATAAATAGGGTTCAGTTAAGGTTTAAATATATATACAATATATATACCATATATATACTATGTATATACGATATATATAAAATGTATTTATTTAAATATATGATATGTATATGAATGAACCATTGAATTTAAATGGAATCATAAATTTACATATAATTGTACATTATCTGAACCCTATTTATACCCTATTTATACATAGAACGAACTAAGAGCAAACCTAGACTGAACTAAGAACGAAAGTAGGAGGAAACGGGGAGATAAAACAGAGGAATCAGGGATGTGATTAAAATCCAGATAAACCTCCCGGCAGGGCACCCGGGGTGTGAAGCGGGAAGAATTAAATTGAGATTTTAAATTAATTTTAAGAAATTATTTGCAGTTTTGTATCCATTACTAAAATTATGAATACATTTGTGCTTTTTAAACAATACTGATAACGGATATATGTGCAATAGCATTGCATATGCACAATTCAAGGTGCATATGTATTGATGTTAGGGGCAAGCATAAAAAAAGACAAACATACTATGATAGATGTATTTAATGAAGAAATAGAAGTTCTATTGAAAGATGGAATTACTAATTTATACTGGTTTCTCGGTGACTTAGAGAAATCATGGATTAGAGCAGGTGTTGATTTAAACTTGACAAAAAGTCTATTTAGAAGAAAAGACGAGAATGGTCAGAAATTGACAAAGAGAAAACTAATGGATGAACTTTATAACGAGTTAAGAAATAGAGACTATAATTGTAGACTTGAAATATCAAGAAATTTCGTAAGAATACTTATTGAACACAAGGGATTTGTTCCTCAATCAGATGGTCATAGAATTGATAGAGCTGAGAGAGTTGCCTTAAAGTTGAAGGAGATTATTCAGAATCAGAAAAGAGACACAGAATATAAAAACAAAATCAAAGAGAGAGCTACACAAGCTCAAAAAAGTGACTACCATTCAGAATTACAGAATATAAGAGAACAATTTATAGAGTTACAAAAAGCAGAAGAACACGATAGAGGCTATAAACTAGAAAAATTGTTTGTTGACTTGATGCGAATAAGTGGTATTCCTGTAGAAGAATCATTTAAAATCGTAGGTGAACAGATTGACGGAGCAATTAAATATGACAGTCATTTCTATTTGATTGAGTTGAAGTGGAGAAAGAAAAAAACGAATCAAGGAGAAATTGCAAGTTTATATATGAAAGCTGATGGAAAAATGGAAGCGAGAGGGATTTTCATTGCAATGGAAGGCTATTCTGACGAGGTACTTCAATCACTTCCGAAAGGAAAAGAACTAAAAATAATATTATTGAATGGATTTCATTTGTCGAATGTGATATTTGGATTATATACTTTTCAAGAATTATTGGAACATGCTTTAAATCAAATTTCCATAAAAGGAAA
>JAUZOM010000162.1 GCA_030706465.1 Bacteroidota bacterium
ATTGGAGTGTATGGTTCCAGCTTTAAATGGAGGATGAAAGGTTTTATAATCAACAAACGGGTACTGTGAATGAGCATTGGGAATGTTTTCAATCTAACTATTACCAGTTGTAAATCAAAATAGTCATTGCAATAAAAAAAGATAATGCCTGAACTATTTATTCTAAACAGATAGTATAGTGTTTGAATAAAAACCTTATTTTTTGTTTCTTCACCCTCAGTAGAAAACGAACTATATAACACCAGCCCTAATTCACTTATTTTATGAAAGTAGAATATAATAACCTGTACACTCATTTTATATTTACGACATTACACAGATTGCCTTTAATTTTGGAAGATAACAGGCAACGAATTGAAAAGTATATAACCGGGATTGTCAATCATCATGATTGCAAGATGTATGCTATTTATGCCAATACTGAACATGTGCATTTTTTAGTTTCTCGTGCTCCAAACATGGATGAAGAAAGATTAGCGGAATTAATCGGGAATGCTTCAAGCCATTTTATTAATGAAAACCAGTTATGTATAGGTAATTTTGATTGGCAACATACTTGTTCGGCATTTTCGGTATCAAAAGGAGATGTAAAAAAAGTGTGTAATTATATTTTAGGACAAAAAGAACATCATCATAAACAAACATTCGCTGAGGAATATAATGAATTTATTAAATTTTATGAGCAAACTATTCAATGTATAAAATGAGGGAATAAGGTTGGGGGTTTATGGGTTGAAGTTTTCTACTGAGGGTGGAAAGGCAAAATAAGGGTTTAAATACCTACAATTATTCAATTAACAAATTGGATTAGCAAATAAACCAGACAATACGCTGAAAGGAAAATAATTGGAGTGTATGGTTCCAGCTTTAAATGGAGGATGAAAGGTTTTATAATCAACAAACGGGTACTGTGAATGAGCATTGGGAATGTTTTCAATCTAACTATTACCAGTTGTAAATCGAAATAGTCATTGCAATAAAAAAAAATAATGCCTGAACTATTTATTCTAAACAGATAGTATACTGTTTGAATAAAAACCTTATTTTTTGTTTCTTCACCCTCAGTAGAAAAACGAACTATATAACCCCAGCCCTAATTCCCTTATTTTATGAAAGTAGAATATATAGACTATCCCTTTTACCATGTACGAAGCAAAAAAATACAGGACATTATTATCGCCTACTTCTTAGTTCATTATCCGTGCCTTTTGTTGAACAAAGGACACGAAAGTTTTTTTGAACCGCTCAAAGGTACTACGTACCTTTGAGCGGTTCTTTTTCTATCCAAATATCTCCCTCAATTCTTTGTTGCTGAGTTTACCAATCCAGTTTTCACCAGTAGCAACGGTCATATCGGCCAGATGTTTCTTCTTTTGAATCATATCGTCTATACGTTCCTCAAAAGTGTTCTTGGTAATCATGCGGTGTACCATCACGTTCTTCTTTTGTCCGATACGATACGCCCGGTCGGTAGCCTGGTTTTCGACAGCCGGATTCCACCACAGGTCATAATGAATAACATGGGAGGCAGCCGTAAGGTTTAGCCCCGTACCGGCAGCTTTGAGTGACAGAATAAATATCTTGTCGGCACGGTTGTGTTGGAAACGTTCTACCATCTCCTGCCGTTGATTCAGATTACAGCCTCCGTGATAGAACATGGGTTTTTCACCAAACCGTTCGGTGATAAATTTCTCCAACAAATCACCCATTTCACGGAATTGGGTAAAAATCAATACTTTTTCGCCACTTTCGACAATACTGTCGAGCAGTTCGAAAAGCAACTCCGTTTTACCAGAAAGGGAAGGATCGAATTTCCCATTCTTGAGAAAATTGGTAGGGTGATTGCATATTTGCTTTAGTGCCAGTATCATTTGTAACACCAATCCCTGTCGTTTAAATAGCGACTGGTCATCCGAATAGCCTTCAATTTCCTCCATGGCTGCCCGCATGGTTTTTTCGTAAAGTGCAGCTTGCTGTTTCGTAAGGAGTGCTAATTGGTTTTGTTCAATTTTATCAGGTAAATCGGAAATAATGCTTTTGTCGGACTTCATGCGCCGCATCATAAACGGGGAAGTTATTTTGCGAAATTTAGCAACTATTTGTTCATCATTAAACACTTGTATCGGTTCGGCATAATCCGTTTTAAATGATTTCACCGTACCCAGATACCCTTTGTTGGCAAAGTCCATGATAGACCAAAATTCGGTCAACCTGTTTTCCACCGGCGTACCGCTCATGGCAATGCGAATGTTGGAAGGAATACTTCTCACGGCTTTGGATTGTACGGTGTCATGATTTTTAATGTTTTGAGCTTCATCAATAATCATTACCTGCCATTTCTGCTTTCTCAGTAAGTCGGCATCACTGCGTAATACGCCATAGGTAGTAAGCATAACATCGGCATTAAAGTGTTTAAATTCCCTGCCCGTTCCGTGAAAAATGTGCGAAGAAACCGATGGTGCAAACTTTTCAATCTCAGCCTGCCAGTTGGTCAGCAATCCGGTAGGGACTATGACCAAAGCTTTGTACTGATCATTAATCGCTTTTTCTTCTTTAAACTTCAACAAAATAGAGATAACCTGCAATGTTTTACCCAATCCCATATCGTCGGCAAGAATACTTCCGAACCCAATGCGGCTGTTGCGGTACATCCACGAATAGCCTCGTTGCTGATAAGGACGAAGTTGTGCATTTAAGCCTTCAGGAAGGGGAATATCTTCTTTCGAAGTCAATTCGCGTATTAAGTCCTGCACCTCGTCAGTCAGCAATACTGGTGCTCCTTCGTATTCTTCCGACAAAGCCGTTTGGAGTAACTGGTATGAATTCAACGGTTTGTCTTCACTGAAAAACTTATGAAGTTTTTCAATCTCGGCATCACTGACATAGATATAGTTTTCCTTGAACTTGAATAACCGGGAAGCATTTTTCATCATCTTTTCAAATTCTTTGGGAGAAATCAAGGTATCACCAATTGCCACCTGCCAGTCGAACGAAAGCAGCTGCTCCAACCGGATAAACCCTTGTGACACCGTATTTCTTTTTAACTTCAACGATGCTTTCGGACGAAGCAGTTCTTGCAACGACTTAGGCAACATGATTTTAATATCCAGCAAGCGGATGGCAGGAAGAATTTCCATCAGGAAAGGAGCAAATTGGTTGGTATCGAAGCGTATCGGTTGGTTTGCACCCTGGTTAATATGCGTATCCAACCCCCTGATAAAAGGCGATAACAACGAAAGTGTCTGAAGTATTTTGTAACGTTGCTTTTCGTATTGCTTCTCTTTTAGAATTTTGGACAGCGGGACTGGTAACAGGTCTGCATTGGAAGTATCTTCAATGTCAATTTGCACATCAAACTGTTCATTCTCAAGTTCAGTAACCGTAATAACGGGTTTATAGGTTTCAGTGGTCAGGTGATAACGGTCGAGCCATACTTTTATACCCCCGCTTAAGGCTTTCTCACCTACTCCCTGGAAAGAATATTCTTTGTTTTTGAAAAAAAGATTCTCATACAAATCGTCATAGGTTGATTTGGACACACGCGGTACGAACTTGCTGATAACCAATGAAAGCAATTCCACCGTTTGATTCTCAACAGGCATCCATTGTTCAATTTTACGGACAGTTTTCGGAGCCAACAACAAATCAGGAGGCAGGATACTTGCCAGTTTCTCAATCAATAATCTCACCTGATTGTCAATCAGGGCAGGCAACCAACGAATGATGAACTCCTTATTCTCCAGTTGTACGATTTGCGGAACAACCATCCCATTAGCCAATAAATGCAGGGAAGCAAACAAAATTTTATAACAGGCAACCACTGAAGGTTGATAATCAAGTAAGCGATCCGGATTTAAGTTGAAGATAGCCGGAATAAGTTGTTCCAACTTATTGAAATTATGATTCTCCCCGCCTATTTCTGAGATATTATTATTGTTTATGGATATTGAAATAGTTGTTCGATGATTAATTTCGAGAGTTTTGGTTGACAGTGGAAAAACAACGTCAAAATCTAACTTCTTTCCTAAAATGCGCTTGGCTTCTTTAGCATTACGGATAAATTGAGAAGCATATTTATCACGAAAGTTTCCACCCGGATAGAAGGGAGGTGAGTCGGGCAATAATTGTACTAACGCTTCGGATAAATTCTGCAATTGGGAGAAATCAATCCGGTCGTAGACCTTTTCTGTATCAAAAGCATCTTTATTTATTTTCGTTGGTTTCAGAAGAGTTTCAAGCAGGGGAATCTCTGTCTTCTTTTGGTCTGCAATAAAAATTCCCCGTTTCTTCAATTCATCAAGCAAGTGAACTTTATGAATCTCGAATACAAGGAATGGGTTATTATCTATCTCCCGGCTGACCATGTAAATAACAGCCGCCAAATGCTTACACGGCACCGCCCAGTCTGGGCAAGAGCATTGCATCTTGAAATCGGTCCATTGTTTCGGGAAAACTTTCAGCCCCACTTCTTCAGCAATGGTCAGCATAGCAGGGTCGAGTTCGCGATTCAATAATTTGGAAATCAGTGTAGGGCGTTCTATTATTTTAGCCATTAGCAAATCAATCTGCTCTTCAAAAAAAGGCGGTACAATAAGATTAACTCTATAGGGTGTGGGACGGCTACCGGCAACTTTTGCAACAATTTGATTTTCTTTTATCTTAACCTCTTTCACATAGCCATTCCGGGCATAGGAAGCTCCACGAGGTAAACGATTGTCATAATCCACATTTTCCAACGAGCGTAACCACTGTTCACCCCACCATGTTTTTCCAAATTGAATAGTCATTATTTATATTTTTAAGTTGTATGTAGAAAATTGAGAATTCACAACAAAGAATCAAATTATTTTTCAGCAAACCCTGTTGTATTTTAAACTATCAAAAGTACTGCTAACTCCTATGAAACAAAATGAGCCACATTGGCACAAAAGAACACATTAGAAATAAAATCAGTAACTTATGTGTTGCTCTAAACTTATTCCGGATCCGCGATTTCCATATCGCGTTTCATGTAGTTTTTGGTTCCTCTGGCAGAATAAAGGGTTCTCAAGAAACAAATTTCATAATTTGTACGCAATGACGCTAAGACTATGATACTAACATTAATGGATTATTACTTTATAAAATGCTTTGCGACTTTGAGTCTTTGCGTACTGATTGTTTCTTTTGACTTTTAGGACAGTCAATTGATAGATTATAATGCTTCCCACTACCTAAACTGTTCTTCAATAGACGCCCTTAAACGGGCTTTAAGCTCAGCCATATCAACCGTTGCACCCAGTTCCTTTTCCATGGAAGTAACTCCTTTGTCGACAAAACCGCAGGGATTAATGTAATTGAAGTATTCCAGCCGGGTATTGACATTCAACGCAAAACCATGCATGGTGACATACCGGGAACTGCGAACACCAATGGCACATATTTTCCGGCATGCAGGCAGCCCGACATCGAGCCAAACGCCTGTTGCACCATCAAACCGGGTTGACCGGATATTATACAGAGAAAGCGTTTTGATAACCGCCTCTTCGACAGAATGGATATATTGTTTTAACCCCAAATTAAAATTAGCCAGATCGAGAATGGGATAACCCACCACCTGTCCCGGGCCATGATAGGTAATGTCACCTCCGCGGTTGGTATGGACAAAGGTGGCATTTTTCGCCTGAAGCTGAATCAGGTTCAACAGCATATTCTGTTCATCACCACTTTTACCCAGGGTATAGACATGGGGATGTTCGCAAAAAACAAGGTAATTATCGGTAGGCAACCCCTGCATTTTCTTTTCGATCGTAGCCGAAAAGAGTGATTCCTGCTTGGCCCAGGCTTCATGGTATTCCACTAATCCCCAATCCTGGTATTCTATTGTACGATTCATGATCTATGGTGTCTGTGTTTATGTTTGTGTTTAGGAAGAGGAGCTATCCTGTTAAAGTTCACTTGTTCAATTTTGCCCATCAGATTCACAATCTGTGATTTCCGCCGCTGTATATATCCCGAAGGATTTCCGGCATCAAAGCGCCGCGGGTTGGGCAAACAGGCAGCAATCAGAGCAGCCTGCGATTTGGACAATTCCAGGGCCGTAGTTCCGAAATGTTCCTCGGCAGCAGCTTCCACACCATATATTCCCTTTCCGGTTTCAATGACGTTGAGGTATACTTCCATGATACGCTGTTTGGACCAGACCAGTTCAATCAACACGGTAAAATAAGCTTCCAGCCCTTTGCGAATATAGGACCGGTTGGGGAACAGGAACACGTTTTTGGCTGTTTGCTGCGAAATAGTACTTCCTCCCCTCACACGTTTACCTTCCAAATTGTGTTCAAAGGCCCTGCTCATATCATTAAACGAGAAACCATGGTGATGCAAAAACAAATTATCCTCGGAAGCTACCACTGCCTGCACCATATTCGGGGAAATCGCTTCAATGGGCACCCACGTCTTGCTGTTTTTGGGCATTTCACCCTGGGATAATGCTTCAACCGACCGGATCACCATAAGTGGAGTCACATACACAGGCAAAAAGCGGGCTAAAACAACCCATAGAATGCTGACAATGAAAAATGTTATAAATAAATTCCGGATAAAGCGAAAGAAGCGGGAGCTCAAACTTCTGCGGGAAGCATTTGCAGGTATCTTAGTTTTGTTGGCAGGTTCGCTTATAGGTTTGTTAGTCATGGAGAAAAAAAATTGAATTGAAAATAGAGAGAAAATGCTGACTTTGATAGCAAGCAATTCAAAAAATTGTACATTTTGAGGCTTGTTCGACCTTACACCAACTTAAACCTGACCCTCCAACGGGCACCATCATAGTCATGGCTAATTATTTCAAAATGTCCCAGTTCAGCCGTATTATCAACATGTTGCCCGATACAGGCGCAGGCATCATAATCCCCAATACGCACAATACGTAACATTTCGGAAGCATCGGCCGGAAGTTTAGTCAGGTCGACTATGTTAGCAGCTTCTTGCCGGGACATAAAATCAATCGTCACCGGTACATGTTGATCAATAATTTCATTCACTTTATGGGTTACCTCCAAAACCTGAGCAGCCGTGGGAGCTTCCTGAAGACTATAATCGCATTTTGATTTCTTCCGCTCGATATGAGCATTCATTGACCTGCTGCAACCGAACATCCGAACCATCGTTTGGTTCAGAATATGTTCGCAGGTATGCATCGGTGGGTATTCTTGTTTGTTATGTGAATTCAATTCCATTTAATATGTTGTTTTTCTGTTAACATGAAAGCAATCGATCTTTAAGCTGATAATAGCTCTACAAAATTACCTAAATGTATGGGTTAGTTGTAAAGTTTCTATGACTCATTTATACTTATTTCCATAGATAAATTTCAATTTCATGCAAAGATAATGATAACAATTGAAATGAAATGAATGGTTCTACCGTATATATTATGAAAACAAGTCTGAATTACCCTCAAAGGACAGATCAGCTATCAAAAATTAATTTCAGTAAATGAATGGGGAATTATGATTTCATTTTCTTTGTTTCTTTCATCCCTATCCAACGAACCTTATCCTGCGGCTGTTATAGGTTTAAAGTGGAATCGGAGAAAAGGATTCGATGAACCGTTGTTTCGATGAAGCCGTAACCTCAATTAAAGATGGCACCTACAGAGAATTGGAATAAAGAAATCTTTTTAAGGAATATGCGTGATCATAACAACCGGGTAATTTTCCTATAGCTAGCTCCTCCGGACGAAGGTTTATATCAGAAAATAAATCGCTAATTCACAAACACATAATAGATCAGCAAGCAGAAGCAAACTAAAGCGAAGGAAAGGGAGTATCGCCGGTGTAAATTATGAAGTTAAATAATACGAAACAAAATATTAAGATACAAACTTTTTGAATTGGCAATTGTTGAACCTATAGAAAAAATTGCGATCTTTGAAATAAAAAAACTGTTGAACCTGTACGCTCCGAAAAGGTATTTTTTGTACGCAAAGGCATGAAGGTGCTAAAATTCTACAACCTAAAAAGGATACCTTGCGTCATTTCGTCTTAGCGTATCTTTTGATAATTAAGCTTATCGGAAACGAGTCTTGAATCAATATTTTTCTTTTGGGTTCAACAAGTTTATTTTTAAGAACGGGGATTTCTTCTTGGTAATAATTTATTTAATATCAACATTTATGAAAAAGAAAGTTGGCGTTTGGATGGATACAGAAAAAGCTGTCATCATATCCTTTAATGAGATGGAACACCGTGCAAAAATCCTGAATTCACAACCTGGAGAAAGGATTAGCAAGTCCCCCAAAATTCCGGATGAGACCCGAACAATTATTTCCTCTCCTATTGAAACAAAACTCAGATTACCCGGAGACACGAAAGAATTTTCCCGATTTGGCAATCAGCATTACAGTACGGAAATTAAGAATATGCACAAACTTAGTAACGTAAAACATCAATATTTTAAAAATATCCTGGAAGGAATTAAAGATGTGGATGAATTAGTATTATTCGGACCTTCACTAATAAAAAAAGAATTTGAAGCGCAAATTTCCAAATATCCTAAAATACATGCTCATTTGTTATCGGTAGAATCGGCGGACGCCATGACAGGCAATCAAATGGTGAGATGGGTTGAAAATTATTTTATGTCAGCAAGACATGCCGTTCATCCGGTATAAGCTATTTTAGGGATTTTTACTTTTAAATACACGAATACTTTCGAACATAACACTCCCGCCTCACTAAATTAAAAAAAAGTGGGGCGGTTTTTTTTTTGAATATACCGGATAGAGAGTTACGCCATTAGCAGAAACGTTCATTCAGTCTCTTGTGGACTGTAAACCAGATTCCGATATGAAATACAATTTAATGTTTCGCAGTACAATAACCTATTGAAAATAAAGAACCTAAAATTATCAAAAAGAGCGTAATTTGCAATTAATTTGCTATATGGGAGATAGTCAGTAACGAAGTTGTAAAATTACCAAGACTCTACTTTTATTGAAACAAAATTATCGGTTCATGTTGAGTTGTTTTAATAATTACCATCCAA
>JAUZOM010000163.1 GCA_030706465.1 Bacteroidota bacterium
AAAAAATGCTGACCACTCCATCGATTGGCAGAAGAGGATTGCCCTTTACAATAGCCATTTAATTTTGCCAGATATCGAGTCGAAATCCCCCCTCACCAAAGTTTAGGATTGAATCATTTTCGGTATTTTCTTGGTGCGTTTTTCGATCATTACAGTCCATGGTAAGATGAACCAAATACGAAGGAACTACCAAGAAAATAGAGCGTGCAGGAGTATATTCGGTAAGTTTTTGATGTGTCTTAGGGTGGATTTCGGGAAATCTCCAATGGGTTAATAAATCGTTTTTAATGCATGGCAGAATATTGATTAATGATGCATTAGTTCTCCGTTATTTGCCAGAGAATAAGTTTATTCACCCGGAGAACTGTTTCCATGGATTTATTATAAACATTGAATCCATTTCCAAAGATTATTTGGTTGAAAATTAGTCTTTATAAAATTATATATCTATATATTGTCATTTTTATTTATCATTGTGAGTAAAGAAAAGTTGCATCATTAGGTGAAACTGTCAAGGCATAATCCTGTTTTTTTTTAGGCGATCAGTTATTTATATCTATATATTTGCCCAACCTAAAAACCTAAGATTTTTTTGGAATGAACGATTCGGAAGAAAAAGAATACTGGCATGCTTTCATTGAAGGAGATTTGGACGCGCTTGCCATCCTTTTTCTTCAATATGCCAAAGGTTTGATTTCATATGGAATGAAAATTTGTCCGGACGAAGAGATTGTCAATGATTCAATTCAGGAAGTTTTTATCCAATTGATTCAAAAGCGTCACAAGTTGAAGCAGAAAGATCAGATGAGAGGGCTAGTTTATAGATTGCTTCGGAATAAAGTGATTGACGAGATTAAACGAATCAACCGAAGTAAAAGAATTGACAATTTGATTTTCAATTCAAGCAGTAGTATAGAAATGGATGCCGAGTATCATCTTATTGGTTTTGAGGAAGAAAATAAAAAAAATGCCAAGCTCAATTCAGCTTTAGAAAAGCTATCGGTTCATCAAAAGGAGGCAATGTTTTTAAAATATACTAATGATTTTAGTTATGAGCAGATATCCGAAGTGATGGGAATCAGCATTGCGTCTTCCCGAACGCTGATTTATAGAACGCTGAAACAACTGAAATCTCTATTATCCGATAATTAATAAGTAAATATTAATTGATTTATCAACATGTTGTTTGTCAGGTTTTTAATTTGCTTGTACAATCCTATTAATCGATCATATTAATTTTTTTAAAAAAATATGATTATTTATGTCTATGAAATAAACCTTTCTCAGTATTAATAATAATGAAAAAAACGAATAACATTGAATTTGAGTTGTTACTTCAGGATGAAGAGTTCATTCATCTGATGAATGTAAACCCATTAAAAGCAGAACAACTTATCGAAGATTTGTGTAGGGAAAACCCTGGTAAAGAAGTGTCTATTCGTTTAGCAGCACAGCTTATGCGTCACTATCAAGCCGAAAAGATTGAGGTGGGGAGTAAAAAAATAACGATGATGTGGGATAATATTCTCAGAAAATCGGAAGCTAAAAAATCAACACGTTTCTTTCGGATGGCTCCTATATGGCGGATTGCCGCATCTGTTGCAATATTATTGTCGGTTACATTTTATTTCTTCGAATACTGGAGTAATAATTCAATCAGAAAATTTGCAGATCAACAGATTAGTGTAGGTAACGATGCAAGGATCATTATTTCGGATGGCTCTGAATATCGGTTGACGTCGAATAATTCGCATATTAAGTATGATGCTGATGGTAAGAAAATTGTCATTGAAGATAAAATCGGTTTAACCGAACGACTTAACAATGGGTCTAAAGATGCTAAATCAGTATACAATCAAATAGTGGTTCCATATGGCAGGAGGCACAGTATTACGTTGAGTGACGGTACCATTGTTCAATTGAATTCAGGAAGTAAATTGGTATTTCCGGCAAAATTTGCGGTTTCGAAGCGAGAAGTATTTTTGAAAGGGGAGGGCTATTTTGAAGTTGCAAAAAATACAGGAAAACCATTTATCGTAAAAACTGATTTTATGAATGTGAAAGTCTTGGGAACGCATTTCAATGTTTCAGCCTATGAAAATGAAAAATCGGCCACGGCCGTATTAGTCGAAGGCAGTGTTGAAGTATATAATAATAATTTCTTCAATAATCACCGTTGCAAAATTAAACCGGGTCAGGGTTGTTTCTTTACCGAAAATGTTGCAGGATTTAAAATTCAGAATGTAGATGTGAATGAATATGTTAGCTGGAAGAATGGTTATTATCAGTTTAAGGATCAAACATTCGATGATATCGTTAAAAAAATTGAGAAGTATTATAACAAAACAATTGCTATCGCTGATGACGAATTAATTCACAGGATGATTTCGGGCAAGTTGGTTTTAGAACCAAAGTTTGAAAAAACAATGAATTTTTTGGCGAGGACGACTAAATCAAGGTATATTCAAAAAGAAAATGGAGTTTATATATTCTTAAAAACCAGATAATTATTAATCAAATAAAAATTTTGCTTATGGTATAAAAAAATGTACGCTAAAAGCCTTAAAAAAATACGGATGAATGCTGGAACATCCATCCGTAATGAAAATGATTTAAAACTGTAAGTTGTTTAAACCTATACAAATTTATGAAAAATTTATTAAAACGGTTACGGGGCATTTATTGTCACGTAAGAAATATCATATTTGTGATGAAGTTAACTATTTTGGCCCTATTCCTCGGGTTTACAGGATTATATGCTTCAACTTATTCTCAGAATACCAAGCTCTCTCTTGATTTAAAAAATGTAACTTACCTTGAGCTTCTAAATAAGATCGAATCTCAAAGTAAATATGTTTTCATTTATGAAAATAATGCTTTAAGGCAAGCTAAGAGGGTATCAATTAAGGTCAATAAGTCAAGTGTTGATAAAATACTGTCAGAAGCATTTAAGAATACAGGAATTGATTTTGAAATAATTGACAAACAGATAGTTATTACAAAAAACATTACCGGTAATCATAATGAATTGCCTAACCTAAAGTATAAATTTGATGATTTATTACAACAGCCTCAGAAGAGGGTGATCAATGGTATTGTAAAAGACTCGAAAGGACAGTCTTTAACAGGGGCAACGGTATTAATCAAGGGTACAACGATAGGTCAAATTACTGATTCTGAGGGTAAATTTAAATTGAATGTTCCTATCAATGCCCAGACTCTTGTTATTTCATTCATAGGAATGAGATCACAGGAGATTCCGATTATGGGAAAATCAAATATTGAAGTTACCCTTCAAGATGAAATGGTTTTAATGAAAGATGTGGTTGTTGTAGTCGGATATGGCATCCAAAAGAAGGAAACAGTAACAGGATCTATCGGTTCTGTTGGGAATAAAGAATTGGTACAAACACCTGTTTCAAATATTAGTAATGCTTTGGTAGGGCGTGTAGCAGGACTTACAGCTTTACAATCAAGTGGAGAACCTGGCGATAATGCAGCCACAATCATGATAAGGGGTGTTGGTACACTAAATACCTCGGGTCAAAGTCCGCTCGTTATAATTGACGGTGTTCAAAGCAGCTTTTCCATCTTGAATGCTATTGATGCAAATGAAATTGAAAATATAAGCATTTTAAAAGATGCCTCTGCAACAGCAGTTTATGGCGTACGTGGCGCAAATGGCGTAATCATTTTAACTACTAAAAGAGGAAAATTAGGTAGACCTCAAATCAGTTTTTCCTCTACTTTCGGACTTACCCAATTGACATCCAAACTTAAAATGCTTGGCTCCTACGATTATGCATTATTTCGGAATGAAGCAATCCACACGGATAATGACCCAAGCTTTAATTCGTTTGTATTTACCGACGATGAGTTATGGAAATTTAAAAACGATCGGGATTATACTCCTGCTGAAGTCAATGTAATGGATTTGTCGCCAGAGAAAAAAGCTGCATTATTGGCAAGCCCTGCGCTATATTATGGTAATCATGACTATTTTAATGAGCAATATGGAGGGACCGCACCACAGCAACAATATAATCTCAATATATCAGGTGGAAGTGAAAGGGTTCGGTATTTTACTTCTTTAGGCTATTTCTCACAAGCCGGTCAATTTAATAATTCTAACTATGGAGGGGCAGATTTAAACTCGTTTTACAAGCGGTATAACTTTCGTTCTAATTATGATGTAGATGTGCTTAAAAACCTTAAGATTACTGCCGATTTATCAGGACAGTTTGCATCAAACGGCGGAGTTCTGGGAAATGTTGCGGATGGGAATATCACCCAATCGTACAGTCGGCACAAAGCAATGATGGTTGCAATTTTGGACGGCCCGCCCTTTGTTGGACCTGGAATTGTTGACGGCAAATTAGTTAGTGGTTTTGTAAGTAATACTAATCCTCTCCAGGCAAAAAGCGCTGGTGGTTTTTCTCCGATTACAAACTTCTTATCAAGACCTTATCTGACAACTTTGAATACTAATCTTAATGCGAATATTAAGATTGTCCATACTTTAGACTATCTTACTAAAGGGCTTTCTCTTTCAGGTACGGTTTCTTATAACGACACCTACATAAAAGGAGTTTATCGTTCACAACCTGTTCCAATGTATACAGTCACTAGAAATCCGTCAGACCCAACTCAAATCCTTTTCTACGGCGGTTCCGTTGGAGCATCTTCTATTACTGATAATTATAATGATAATAAACGTCGTCAGGAGTATTTTGAACTTGCGACTAACTATAGCAGAGATTTTGGAAAACATGCTGTTACGGGAATGGTTTTATGGAATGCACAGAAAATTTTTGATCCTTCTTTGCGCTATAATGTTCCTTCCGGTCTTTTAGGATTGGCCGCCAGGGGAACCTATAGTTATAATCAGCGTTATCTTGCAGAAGTTGATTTAGGGTATAACGGTTCTGAAAATTTCCCTATTGGCAAACGCTTCGGTTTATTCCCTGCATATTCGGCTGGATGGATTATTTCAAATGAATCCTTTTTCCCTAAAAACAATTTGATTACCTGGATGAAACTGCGCGGATCGTATGGTGAAGTCGGAAATGATCAAATTGGCGGAAACCGCTTCCTTTATCTTCCCAGTACCTGGGGATATGGATCAAATTCTACATATGGAGGGTATTCCTTTGGTAATACAAATGGGGGTAGTCTGGATCCTTTCTATACTGGTGCTTATGAAAGTACAGTAGGTAACCCAAACGTAACATGGGAACGGGCAAAGAAAACCAATATCGGTTTGGAAATGAACTTTCTTAAGAACAGACTTTCATTTATTGGTGATGTCTTTCAGGAAAAAAGAGATAATATATTGTGGAACCTGGGGACAATACCTGCTACTGTAGGTGCCACTCTTCCTCCTGCAAATATCGGGAAAGTAACAAATCATGGATATGAAATGCAATTGGGGTGGACCGATAAAATTGGTAATGTTGATTATAGTATAAGAGGGAGTGTGTCTTATGCAAACAACAAAATTGACTATATGGATGAACCGGCATATTTTTATACCTGGATGAATCAGACGGGCTTTAGTCTGGGACAATTCAAGGGCTTGCATTCGGAAGGCTTTTATAATACCGCGGAGGAAGCAATGAATCGGCCATATTCAAGTACTGATGGAAATAAAGTTCAACCTGGTGATATTCGTTATGTGGATATAAACGGCGATGGGAAGATTGACGCTCAAGACAAGGTGCCTATAGGCTATGCAAACTCTCCCCGGTATGCTTTTAATTCTACTTTGAGTGCAGGTTATAAGGGCTTTTCTATTTCTCTTCTTTTTATTGGAACGGCACAGGGATCAATGCCATTGACATCTTTTTATATTACAAATCCATTCTATATGACATCAGGAGCTGCAGAGCAATTCCAGTATGATGGAAGATGGACTCCCGAAAAGGTTGCACAAGGCATTACTCCTACTTTTCCAAGGGCATCTTTAAGAACATATAATACGCAAAATGGTGTATTTAGCGATTTTTGGTTAAAATCTACCGATTTTATTCGCTTAAAAAATATTGAAGTAAGTTATATGTTTACAAACATAGCCATATTAAAACGGGCTGGAGTAAATGGTTTGCGCATATTCTTCAATGGTAATAATATTTACACTTGGACTAAGCTGATGGATGGATTGGATCCGGAACAGCAGAACTTTGGCGGTGCAAGTGATGGATATTTATATCCAATGACACGAATTTATAGTTTTGGTATAAATATTCAATTTTAAATTTATTAAAAACAATGTTATGAAAATTAGAAGTATAATAAAATATATAGCCGTAACATCGATTTTAATAATCGTTCTATCGGCCTGCAATAAAGATTTTCTTCAGAAACCACAGGGAAGCGATACGAATGTTGATTCGATATTTTCCACAAGTCAAAAGTCACAGGCTGCTATTGCACTTGCATATAGCCAGAGTTTAGCTGCAGGCATTGATATATCAGGCTGGGATGGAAATAGAGATTACGGGTTGTGTTCTAGCACACTGTCTCATATTTCCGGAGAACTTAATGATTTAAAATATAATTGGGAAGACGGCTGGATGATTCAAAGAAGTGGAATGAAAGCTGACGATGGAAGCGGTAAACCGATAAGTGATGATGGCTTTACCTTTAATTTTAAAGCTATCAGGCAAAATAACCTCGTTCTCGAAAATATTGACAAGGTTAAAGATATGTCAGCAACCGAAAAGGAACAGGTCAAAGCAGAAATGAAAACTTTAACCGCTTACCGCTATGAAGAAATGTTTAAACGTTATGGTGGGGTTCCTATTGTCTCAAAAAGCCTTACTGCAGCTGATTCTATTAAAATACCGAGAGCAAGTTTGCAAAAGACTTTGGATTTTATCGTGAAACTATGTGATGAAGCTGCATCCGTACTTCCAAGTAGTTATCCGGATAATTGGAAAGGCCGGGTCACAAAAGGTGTCGCATTGGCAATAAAAGCAGAAGCTTTGTTGTTTGCAGCACGTCCGTTATTTAACTCCGCTACTCCCTACTTGGATTTTGGCACTCATAACAATCTGATTTGTTTTGGGAACTCGGATCCATCGAGATGGCAGAAAGCAGCGGATGCCAGCAAAGCGGTGCTGGACTGGGCCCTAACAAATAACCTTCATGTTATTAATACCGGATCTCCTTTGGATGATTATGGAACTGCTGTTGCTACACCGAATAATGCTGAGGTGCTTTTGGCTTATAAATTTCAACAAAATGTGGGTAATTATGATCCGCGTACTGAAGGTGGGGGCGCAAATGGCATGAGTTTTAACCAGATTTCGCAATACGTTAAAGCGGATGGAACAAACCAGGATTGGGCAACAGTGCCAACTCCCTATTCTGAATATGTCGCTAAAATGCAACAGATGGAGCCCCGTTTTAAAGCTTCTGCTGCGGCAGCCGGTATCGATGCATGGAATAACCCTAATGACGTTAACTGGAATAGTACGAGATTGTCTAACGCTTCAGACTGGGAAGGCCGCGGTGGAACGGAAGCATGTGGGCGCAGAGTAAAATTTTGGTATCATGCTGGTACACGAAATTGGTTTGAATTCCCGATTTACCGGTTAGCAGAATTTTATTTAAATCTTGCTGAAGCATATAATGAATTGGCACAACCCGCAACGGCCCTTTCATACCTTAAGGTCATCAGAAGTAGGGCCGGACTGCCAGAAATTACTGAAACAAATCAGATCGCTCTGCGTCAAATCATTCAACGTGAATGGGCCGTTGAATTTTATGAAGAAGGTCATCGCTATTTTGACGTGAAACACTGGAAATTACCAGAAATCGGCAATGGGATTATTGGCGGCGACAAAAAATCATTTGTGTTTACATATGTAAATGGCTCTTGTGGTTGGGTTGCTGCTGACTATAAAACGTATACAACGAAGGTTGTGTATACTGGGTTTTGGAATTCAACCCAATACCTGACTCCTTTTCCTATAAAAGAAATTAACAAAGGGTATATAGTACAAAATCCAGGGTATTAAATTGTATTGTTCTGTAAAATATCAATTTAAGGTCATCTTAAAATAAAAAAACATGATTAAAATATATATAAATCATTCCGTAACTAAATGGTTACTATTTGTTATAGGGATACTCATTGCCGGAAATCCCATTTTAGCGCAGGAAAGGAGCGAGCAAATACAAAAAGACACGGCAATTATAGCGGCCGAACAACCAATGGAACCGGGTGCGCTGTTTAATGTCAATAAAGTTAATTCAACCGCAGCTGTTTCCACTGTTTCAGGTGATGTACTTTATAAAACACCGGTAGCTAATCTTTCTAACACACTTTATGGACTGCTTCCGGGTTTGACTGTTTACCAAGGTTCCGGTCAACCTGGTTATGATGCCGCTTCATTAAAGATTCGGGGAACGGGATCTTATAATAGCGAAAGCTATGTGATATATGTAGATGGATTTCAGGTAGATTTCAACTATTTTGAATATCTGTCCCCGAGTGAAATAGAAAGCATTTCAATTTTAAAAGATGCTGCTTCATTAGCTCCTTTTGGTATGAAAGGCGCTAATGGAGTACTCTGGGTTACAACTAAAAGAGGAAAAGTTGGCAAGCCAAAAATACAACTACAGACAAGAACTGGATTTCAGAATCCTTTAGATATTAATAAACCACTGGGCTCTTATGATTATGCTCGTTTGTATAATGAAGCGGTAAGTAATGATAAAGGAAGGGTATGGAGCCCCTACTATTCCGATAGTCAGTTGCAGGATTATAAATCGGGTGTGGGTACTAATATTGACTGGTTTAAGGAGATACTTAAATATAACTCTCCATTTACCACAACTGATGCTTCTTT
>JAUZOM010000164.1 GCA_030706465.1 Bacteroidota bacterium
CGGAGAATTGATCAGATAGCTGTAAAAATATCCAAAATTAGTAGGATCTGCCGTGGCTAAGGCACTGAGATGATATCCGATCGGATTTTCGGTAAAGGTCAGCAAGCCTCCGGTTGATGTTTTTCCGGCAGGAACAACTTCATGGGTATAATAAACATTGCCATTAATCAATGTATGGACACTGTCCACTTGGATATAATTTCCCTTATCCACGTTTCCGCTAGCTACAATCTGATTATTATTGTATTTAACATATTCATTGTTCCACATTTCCATTACTCCCGATCCGGAAAGATCAGTTGGATTTACGTTTGGCTGTGTTACAGATGTCTGTAAAATCCGGTATAGACGGTCTCTCGCATTGGTTGATAAATCTGCAGAAGAACCCGGTATTGTGTATGACCAGGCATTATATGCAGTGTTCCAATCATAATAAGCAGCCCTGATTGAAACATCAGGCATCATGAACATGGTGTATTTAACGCTGGGATTGATGATCGAATACTTTAACTCTGCATTCAGCGCCATCGTCATCAAGGTATAGGCCGGATTAAGATAGGGTTCCGAATAGATGGTTCTGAAGACATTTGCCTCCTGAACTTTATTCATACCATAAAAAATACCATTGCTCAAAAGTTGTTTATCCACTATATTCGCAATAGTAGTTGTAGGTGTTTCACTCTGATAATTAGATGAATGAGCAAATTTACTGGGCCATACCATATTGGTCCACATGTGGGCATTCAATAAATCGATTAAAACCTGAGGGGGGGCTAAATCAAAGGTTTTATAATACTTTAAGATTTTATTGGTATAAGCACTTAACACATCATTGGTTGGAACCATCATGGTGAAACCACCTATCTGAGCATCTGTATTACCATTTAAATAGTTTTCATTATTTGGGGAGAATGCCAATGCAGCTTGATACATTTTAACGTAAACCGAATCGTTGGAGCCCGATAAAACATGATAACGATGTGTCAGATCTCCGTTGGATACATAATATACCATTTTTGCCAACAAACTTCTAAATAGATCATAATTTGAATTAGAAGCCATGTATTGCTCGATGTTTGGGCGTGGAAGTACAACCCGATCGATTTCCTGAATCATCCCATTTTCAGCAACAATATCTGCATGCACCACCTTTGCATCTGCAACATTAAAACCGGTATAGTTTGAATTGGGATAGAAAAAATTATAATCAGCAGCACTCAGCCCACTGGCATTCATAAATTTATCGGTAAAATAAGGAATAGATTTGTTGTTGTTGTCGTTAGTAGCGTACGATCCATTCCTGTTTGAACCGATAATTTTTCTTCCGGTTCCGTTTTCTGTAGTCACAAAGTCATAAAAAGCGGTTTGACGTTTAAAAGCCTGGTTTGGAACCAAACCGGTTGTAGCTTGATAATTGGACAGCTGATCTTTCCTGAATGAATTATAGACTAATCCATAGGTCACAATTTTGCGTGCAGTGGCCGAATCAATATCCTTAACTCCGCTTAAGCCATTATCCTTGAAATATTTCAAGAAAGCCGAATCATTAGGAGCAAAAAAAGTCCAGTAACCTGCATTACTTAAAATGTTCTTATAACCCGCTTTGTCGATACAAGCTATCAAGCTTGTAAAGTTTTTCCTCGCTACTAACTGTTGATATATTCCCTGAGCCAGATTAGCAGGACGTTTGTAAAAGTCAAAATTCTTTTTACACCCATTCAGGAGAAGTAGCAACAATAAGAATCCCGAGGTAATTCGTAAAACTCTATTCATAATTGTTTGTTTCTCAGATTGTTAATGATAACTTGAATTATTTTTTTAGTTTTTAAAAAGTAGTGTATTTTTTACAATAATTATTAAAGCCAAATTAATGGCTATTTCCAATTCAAATCTTTATACTTTTTGAATTATTCTTTACATAAAATGATAAAAAATTAACTTTTTTTTAAATTATCCTTAAAAGGAAATGGCGAAGGAAAATTAAAGAATTAAGAATAGGTTTACAGGTTTTCTTTTGATAAATATACAACAATCGCATTTATCGGATAATTAAATGATTTTACCGTTTCTTGCCGTTAGGCTACGGCACTCCTTTTTCTAAAATTAATACGGAAACATCCTTGAAAAAAGTAAAGCGAATAACCCAATGCCATGACAAATCCATCAATTTTTAGCATATTTATACCATTGTTTATATACTTTTAACTTCAAATGGCTAAATAATGGAAGAAATTTGGAATACCAAAAACAAAATGAATATCATTTTAAATAAACGAACCACATCTTATTAAATTTTCTATTGATCGCGTCCCATGAAAAATATATTTATCTGGTTCTCCCACTATTCGATGCCTAATCTGTGCCTGACAGATGCCTTTAACCCGGTTCATATCCGGAGCATATCCAGTTGTAATCCGGTATTAATCCGATAGCGCTATCCCAATATGCTCCGGATATGCATATGATTTGTCCCGGATATGCCATGACTGCTGGGCAATCGTCAGGCATGAAAAGAGCATGAAAAAGACGGAGATTCTGAGAAGCATATCTTCTGATGATATTGTTTTTCCTCTATAAATCCTTTTGCTGTTAAACGAATTAATGGATTCTCTTTGAAAAAAAATTACTCCTGTAAACCGGCATATTATCAGAAGACTATTACCCTTTTATTCTCCTATAATTCAGGTTAATCGGGTATTATCTCGGTATTTTAAGGGTGTTTTCTTCCTGGTATATCCCATCCACATGAACCAAACAAATACCAAACTGTTAGGGAATACCTGGGAAGAAAACACCCTGAAAATACCAGGAAGCTACGGAGATGACTACCTTTATAGGATAATAAAAGACCAGATTTAGGGGAATTAAGGGTAAAACAGCGGCAAAAAATTATCGGCATCCGTTTGTAAAAAAAGAATATAATCAACATCACCTTTTTATATAATTGAATTACTGACAATTAAATTGTTATCAATTTTTTTAAAATTTTTAAATAAAATCTGAGATTTCATTCTATATTACGGTGCTCAAAATTTAATTTTTTGTCGATTAACAATGAATCTGTTTTCTCTTTGATAACGACATCGTTAAACAACAATTATTATCGATTGGAGCTTTAAAGAAATTTTTTAAATAAATTGTGGGTCGTTAATTGAATTTCGCGTTTTATGGAAAATCATGTTTACTCAGGAGTAGGTAGCAAAAGATTGATTAAATTACTGAAAGATTTTACAAAAGGATGTATATCAGAAAATATCGATGCAAAAGCAGAAATTAAACCCCTTGCTAAATCACCTAAAAATCCTGAAAGTTTTTTGAATGTGATGAAATATTCCAAATCACCAATTAAATAGGATAACATTCCTTATAAAATAAGGGATTCGATTATACCGGCACCATATCGTGTTTTATTGAAACATATTCTTTAAAATAAAATCATATTCAATATAAATCTATTATTAAAAATTTAAAAAGGAGGTATAATATGGCTGATCCGACTGTTGTTATCATTATTTGTGTTGTTGTTCTCCTGTTTTTTTCAGGAATTCGTATTGTTCGACCTACCGAAAGGGGTTTAACTGAGCGCCTTGGGAAATACCATCGATTTGGTAATCCCGGTTTCCATTGGATCATACCCATTATCGAAAAGATGTATAGGGTGAACATCACTGAACAAATGGTGAATGCCGAACCCCAGGAAATCATTACCAATGACAACCTGAATGCGAGTGTAGATGCCCAGGTTTATTTTAAAGTGAAACAGGATGAAGAAAGCGTTAAGAGTTCACTTTATAACGTAAATAACTATAAATGGCAGATCGTGAACCTGGCACGTACTACCTTAAGAAATATCATTGGTACCCTGACTTTAAAGTCGGCCAATAGCGAGAGAGGAAAGATTAATGCCGAATTGCATAAGACGCTTCTCTCAGAAACCATGAACTGGGGTATAGAAATAGTCCGTGCAGAATTAAAGGAGATCGATCCTCCAAAAGATGTCCAGGAGACCATGAATAAAGTGGTAAAAGCCGAGAATGAAAAAATAGCGGCCATCGATTATGCATCTGCCAGAGAAACGGTTGCCGATGGAGAAAAAAGAGCCAAGATCAAAGAAGCCGAAGGGTATAAACAATCTAAAATTCTCCATGCCGAAGGTGAAGCTGAAGCAATCAGGCTGGTTAATGAAGCTGCCGATAAATATTTCACCGGTAATGCTCAGTTATTAAGAAAGCTTGAAGCGCTTGAAACCTCTTTGGCTAGCAATGCAAAAATCGTGGTTCCAACCGGTTCTGAATTGGTTAATGTTATTGGCGATATGGCTGGAGCAGGGATATTCCCAATGACCAAGAAGAACCCTAATCCGGATAACGAAAAGGAGAAGAAAAACTAATATATTGGATTTAGGTTAAATACGCTGAATAACTTCTCCATTGTTTTTTTCAGGGGAATGAAGGATGAAGCGGAATTGTTGAAAGAAAAAAATTTACACCCATAATCTGGAGGCTGTTTCAAACGTTTGAGACAGCCTTTTACATTAGAGATGGCATTAGAAATGGATTAGTGAAATATAGGAGTATGCCACCGACTTTTGAGACCCGCTCTTTCTTTCGTATGCTTAAATAATAGGTATTAAAACGATCGCCTTGAACTCGGATGGAAGATTTTTATACGATAATTATCAATGCGAGTTCCATACGACCTATTTAATCAAATTATTTCCGTATAAAATACTTAATGGATACTTGAAGGATACTTAATGGATACTCACAAGGTATCCATTAAGTATCCTTCAAGTATCCTTTAACCCTTGTTTTTCCCTTAAAATTATCCTGCCGTTTTTATAATAAAAAGTGAGGTACGTTGTCCAAGTTTGATCCGGATCTATTCAGCTTTAATAAAATCCGGATACTTCACTTCAGACAAAAACAATCCCTGCGGAGGGACAGAAAACCCTGCATTGCAACGATTTTTATTTTCTATCACTTTTCTGAAATCTTCAAGCGTTATCCTGGAACGGCCCACATCGAGCATGGTACCTACAATGGCTCTTACCATATTGCGTAAAAACCGGTCTGCAGTGATCGTAAAAACGAGCATCGAACCGTCCTGATCCCACTTGGCATGGGTGATATGGCATATATTCGTTTTGACCTGAGTACCGCTTTTAGAAAAGCAGGAGAAATCATTATACTCCTTTAAAATTGCAGCAGCCTTGTTCATTGTTTCCACATCAAGTCGTTGATGATAAAAATAGGCAAAGCCATTACAAAAAGGATTTTTCGCCATGCTGATCCTGTACTTGTATGTGCGGCTTAAAGCCGAGAAGCGGGCATGGATATCCGGATTAACCTTAAAGATATCGTGAATGACAATGCTGGAGGGCAGCAGGAGGTTAAGCTTATATTTCAACTGGTTAACCGGAAGAAGCATTCCCTCTTCCGGGATATCAAAATGGGCATAAAAATCGGAGGCATGAACACCGGTATCGGTCCGTCCGCAACCTGTTACGCCAATTCTGAGGCGCAAAAGAATTTCCAGCGCCTTTTCCAGCTCTTCCTGCACGGTAATTCCATTGGGCTGAATCTGCCAACCGTTATAATCACCGCCATTGTATGCAATCTGCAAAAAGTATCGAAGTGTTGGTTTCATTATGATGCAAAAATAGAGAATTTTATGATACCATTTCACTACTCCGGCACAATATACGTTACACAAATTAGTCTCATTATAAATTACGGTTTAAAGTTAAATAACTTTATATTGTTATTTATTTCACAAAAGATTTTTATAAATTTGAGTACTTTCTATAAGAGAGTTAAGAAAACGGAGGTTTCTTAAATTTTATTTCAACACCTAACTTAACACAAAACTACGGAGGTTAAATGTCAACTACAGAAGTATTAATCAGTGAACTGGTCGAAAAGCACGGCCGGACGCGCAACAGCCTGATGCCCATCTTGCAGGGCATTGTGCAGCAGGAGAAATTCCTGAGTGAAGATGCAATGGTGAGTGTAGCGCGTGAACTCAACATTTCAGCTGCCGATGTCTTTGGCACGGCAAGCTTTTACACATTTCTGGATACCGTTCCAAGAGGAAAGAACGTGATCAGGGTATGTAAAACCATTAGCTGCCACATGAAGAACAAGGATGAAATCATCCGCGCTCTTGAAAATGCATTGAAGATAAAGGTGGGTGAAACCACGCACGACAAGGAGTACACTCTGCTGACGGCAAACTGCCTCGGCTGGTGTCACAAGGGACCGGTAATGCTCATTAACGACGAAGTCTATCCTGAGCTTACGCCCGAGTCTGCCTTGAAAATAGTGAATGAGCATATGCATTCAAAGTAATCGTGTAACTTTTAAATGTCATGACCATGGAAACCAAAAAGCTAAAAAAAGTAGATATTATCTTTGAGAATATACCGGGATTATCCTATTCGATTCTCGAAAAAACGATCAAACGAAATCCGGACGATATCATTTTGGATCTGATCGACTCCGGATTGAAAGGTCGTGGTGGAGCAGGATTTCCGACCGGACTAAAATGGAAATTCACCAAGAATGAGGACAACCCTGTAAAGTATGTCATCTGTAATGCGGATGAGGGCGAGCCGGGAACATTTAAGGACCGGGAAATAATTGAACGGGTTCCCGATAAAATATTGACCGGCATTGCAATCTGCGGATACGTAATTGGGGCCAAAGAAGGCTACATATACCTGAGGGGTGAATATAATTTCCTGCTTAAAAATCTGGTTAAGCGGGTGGAAGAATTTAATGCATTCCTTAAGAAGATTCATCTCGATTTTAAAGTCATGATCCGTTCGGGTTCCGGCGCTTATGTTTGCGGTGAAGAGAGCGCGTTGTTCGAATCGATGGAAGGCTACCGGGGCGAGCCGCGCAATAAACCGCCCTACCCCACTGTCGCCGGTTATAATTGGAAGCCAACGGTCATCAACAATGTGGAAACGCTGGTTTTTGCAACCATGATTTGCCATATGGGTCCCGAGAAATTCAAAAAACTGGGCACCACCGATTCACGCGGCTCAAAGGTGTTTTCGGTTTCGGGAGATACTCCTATCCCGGGCATTTACGAGCTTGAATTGGGAATGCCTTTGCACCGCTTTGTTGAAGAATTTGGCGATGGTGACACCAAAGCAGTACAAATCGGAGGCGCATCTGGATTTTGCGTTACCCGTAAAAAATTCAATGATACCATTATTGGCTTTGAAGGTATCCCTACAGGTGGGTCAATGATGATCTTCAACAGCAGCCGATCGATGTACAACATCTTGCATGATTATCTTGAATTCTTCTGTGAAGAGTCGTGCGGACAATGCACTCCATGCCGCATTGGTTGCCAGCAATTATTAAAAGGGATTGAGGCGGTCAAACGGGGAGAACGTCCACCCTCCTACCTTGAAGAATTGAAAAAGCTGACTGCCACGATGAAGATTGCTTCAAAATGTGGCCTCGGACAATCAGTAGGCAATCCCTTCAATTCCATTGTCGATAATTTCAGAGAAGAGATCATTTACTAAACACACAAAAAGAATTCAAGATGAGCAAATACATGGTTAATCTCAAAATAAACAATATGCCCGTTTCGGTGGAAGAGGGCACGACAATTCTGGAAGCAGCCCGACAATTAAACTTCAAAATACCCACGCTTTGCAACCATCCCGACTTAACCGTCGCCGGAAATTGCAGGGTCTGTGTGGTCGAAGTCAAGGGAGCACGTCAGCTTTCCGCTGCATGTGCCACACCGGTTTCAGAAGGGATGGAAGTTTTCACAAACAGTGAAAAAGTACGCACTTCGCGAAAACACATTATCGAGCTCTTGCTTTCAGAACATAATTCAGATTGCACCAAATGCCAGAAAAACGGCAGTTGTGAGTTGCAAAGCCTTGCTTTCGAATACCGGGTTGGCGATCATGTGCTGATGAGTTTGCTGAAACCGGAGGATTTGATACCCGATATTTCATCTCCTTCGATTGTGAAAGACAATTCCAAATGCATCCATTGCCAGCGTTGCGTACGCACCTGTGCCGAACTGCAGGGCGTAAGTGCGCTTGGCGTAGCTTTTAAAGGAAATCACCAATCCATATCCACATTCCTGAATAAACCCTTGAACGAGGTGGTCTGTACAAACTGCGGCCAGTGCATCAACCGGTGCCCAACGGGGGCTTTGACCGAACGCAACAACATTGAGGATGTCTGGAACGCCTTGTATGATCCCAATAAGTTTGTCGTTGTGCAAACTGCACCTGCGGTCCGTATTGCACTGGGCGAAGAATTGGGACTCGAACCAGGTCACCGTGTCACGGGAAAAATGGTGGCTTCACTGCGGAAGATCGGATTTAACAAAGTATTGGATACCGATTTTTCGGCCGACCTGACCATTATGGAAGAAGGATTTGAACTGCTAAACCGCTTACGTAAGGTGCTGGTGGAAAAGGATGAAACGGTAAAACTACCGATGATGACTTCGTGTTCACCGGGTTGGATCAAATTTATCGAACATATTTTCCCAAACCTGAATGATCACCTGTCTACCTGCAAGTCGCCACAGCAAATGTTTGGGGCCGTGGCAAAGACCTACTATGCAGACAAGGTAAACGTAAAAGCGCAGGATATGGTTGTCGTATCCATCATGCCCTGCACGGCCAAAAAGTTTGAATGTGACAGACCCGAAATGAGAAGCAGCGGATTTAAGGACGTTGATTATGTGCTGACTACCCGCGAACTCGGATTAATGATTCGCCAGGCGGGGATTGATTTTACCAGCCTCGAACCTGAAGGTTATGACAGCATCCTCGGCGAATCCA
>JAUZOM010000165.1 GCA_030706465.1 Bacteroidota bacterium
ATGACAATAAAACCCAAGCGGTCGCATAAGTCGAGTAGCTCGGGAGCCGGGGGATTATGCGAAGTACGAATTCCGTTACAACCCATTTCTTTGAGTATCTCTAACTGGCGTTCGATAGCACGGGTGTTTACCGCAGCACCCCAGGCGCCTAAGTCGTGATGGTTGCACACCCCATTGATCTTTATATGTTTTCCATTGAGGATAAACCCTTTCTTTACATTGAAAACAAACGAACGGATACCCACCGGGGTAACATATTCATCGGTCAAACGGGCAAGAGCATGAGTCCGGGTAACGAGTTTGTACATATACGGATTTTCGATATTCCACAGTACCGGTTTTTTTACAATGATCCGTTGCGTATATTGATGCGAGGTCCCTGCATTTACATAAAAAGATCCATCTGCCTTGCCTACAAGTATTCCCTGCGCATCGTAAAGCAATTGCTCAACCCGGACGGTCCTCAATTTATTGGCATCGTTCTTAACCGTTGTCTGGATGGTTACCTGTGCACTATCGGCATTAATTTCCGGCGTGGTGACATAAGTTCCCCAATGATCCACATGAACCGGATTCAAGGTAACCAGCCATACATTGCGGAAAATACCGGATCCCGAATACCACCGGGAATTGGGTTGTTTGGAATTATCCACTTTCACGGCAATCACATTGTTCTCTCCAAATTTGATGTACGGGGTCAGGTCGTAACGGAAAGAAATGTACCCGTACGGGCGCTTTCCAACAGAAGTTCCGTTTATCCACACCTCGCTGTTGCGGTATACGCCATCGAAGTCGATATAAATGCGTTTGCCGGAATTGGCTTTATCTACGGTAAAGTTCTTTCGATACCAGCCTAATCCTCCGGGCAATGCACCGCCACCCGGAGAGGCCGGAAAGTCTTTGCCGAAATCGGATTCTATGCTCCAGTCGTGAGGCAGATTGAGGCTTCGCCACGTATTATCATTGAAGCCCGGAGCAGAGGCATTCAAGGTACTATCGGCCAATGTAAACCTCCAGTTCTGATTGAAGTTTTGCACTCTTTGATCGTTCTTTGCACCTATGTTCAAACTCAACATAAGTAGGGAAATCAACATGTACTTGATATTTCTCATGATTTAATTAGTTTTATTTAAAGATTTGACGCTGCTTTTAGTTGTATATTCTGTCTTTCATTCGTTTCATAGCTTCCAGGTAATAATAATCGGCATAACTCAGTGGCACGTCGACCTCGCTATGATTGGGTAGATTTCCGGTACTGTGATCGAGAATAAAGCCACCTGTTTTGCCCGGTTTAGCACGATAGATATCCGATGAAAGCGAATTAAACATTGTTTCGGCAGCTTTTAAATAGGTCTCCGAGAGTTTCCGGGGAGCATATTGTTGCAATTCCAGCAAGGCCGAACACATAACAGCCGCCGCGGAGGCATCACGCGGAGCCATTGGGATATTGGGCGCATCAAAATCCCAGTATGGAACCATATCCTTTGGCAAACGTGGATGATGCAAAATAAACCCGGCAATATGCATAGCTTGCTTCAGGTATTTCGGGTTGTGTGTCTCACGATACATCACAGTGAAGCCATACAGACCCCAGGCTTGTCCGCGTGCCCAGGCAGAGCCATCGGAATAACCCTGCGCAGTTCTTTTTTGCTGCACAACTCCCGTTTGCGGATTATAATTAATCACGTGATAAGAGCTGTAATCAGGCCGGAAATGATTCTTCATGGTGGTGTTGGCATGTGTTATGGCAATCTTTGCATAAGTGCTGTCGCCGGTAACTTTTGTCGCCCAAAAGAGCAGTTCAAGGTTCATCATGTTGTCAATAATCACCAGGAAGTCTCCCGGTTTACTGTCCCATGACTTAATACAACCGACCGTGGGGTTAAATCGTGAAGCCAATGATCGGGCACTGTTCAGAAGGGTTTGTTTATATTCGGGAGTTGCATGCAACCGGTTGGCATTCCCAAAGCTGCAATACATCATGAATCCCAGGTCATGCGTGGTCACGTTAAATTGTTCTTTAGCCAACGGCACCAATAACCGGTTTGCCTCCTGGTACAAAACGGTATCGCCGGTCAGTTCATACAGATAAAATAAACTGCCCGGATAGAACCCGCTGCACCACCAACCGGAATTGGAGGTTACCAGTTTTTGTGCTGCTTTGTCATAGGTTTGCGGAAAAGCAGCAGATCCATTCAGTTCCGATTTCAATACATGATACTGCAGGGCGGATTCTTCAGCCAATGACCTGAGTTTTTGCTTTGAAACCAGTTGAGCTGACAAAACAGGACACAGGGCTAAAATGATTAGATGAATCAGGTATTTTTTCATTCTTTTTTCTATTACTTTGTTTCTAAAACATAAACCATTTCAGCAGGATGATGTGCTAGGCCTTCCCCATCAATTTGTTCCACTTTTTGAACAAAGATATTTAATTGTTTTTTATTTCTCCATAGTTCCGTATCAAATGAGGGCTCCCATGCGCCTACTCCGGCATCGGTCAGATCAGATATTTCCCATTTATTTTGGGAAATATCGTCACAAATTGCCCTTGATACTTTATCTGCTCTTTCGGCATCCCGGAATAGCAGCTCTACCAATGCTTTATCTCCTTTCCCGCGAACCAGGATCTGGGGACGGGAAATTGGGATTCGTTTTGTTCCGGCACCACTCAGGGTAAAAGATGTCTTCCGAAATCCCGAATTCAATTCTTGCCATGCATTCCCTGAATTGAAGACTACATGATATTGCGGTATATCCGAGTCTCCGGTTCGCCAATACGAAACAATAAATGGATTTCCGGCCTCATCCGTTGTCATAGAGGTTTGGTTGATCAATTCGCTGTTTGGCTTAATACGAAACGCAAACTCGGCATTCGCCGCATTAATCGGCAGATAGTACTTCTCGCCTGTCGATTTTTCCCAGCTTACTCCTCCATCGGAAGAACGGGCATAGAGCAGATCATGGTTGCTGGCTACATCGGGAGATGAGCGCCAGACCCATGAAATATGAAAAACTCCGGTTTTATCCACACACGCCTGCCAATAGGCATTATGCCTTCCTTCACCGTCAATCAGGTTGGAATGCATTTGCTTCCAGGTCTTCTTTTTCACATCATACCGGTTCATCACCAGGTTTCCTTTCCCCGATTGCCCATCCCGGTATAGAAAGATCAGGTTTCCATCGGGCATTTTATAGAATTCCGGATACGTTACATTCGTTTCGTTTAATCCGGTCATTGGAGTCCGGTCGGTCAATTGTAATGAAAGGGGGGTTAGCGAATGGGCATAGTTCAACGCATTGCCATGATGATCCCACGAAACGTGCAGGTACCCATCACCGTCCGCCATGATGCTGATAGAATTATGTGCATCACGAACATTCCCGGGAAAAGCTGTTTCCACCACTTCCCATTTTGTTGAATTAATTTTCCGCTTCCCTAAAGTCAACCTTCCTTCCGGACTGTAAAAAGCTATAAATTGAATGTCTTTATACGTTACCAACGAATTCTTCCGGAAAACAACCGCATTGATGGAGTTGCCTGCCCAGCCTTTGGCTACCGGAACCATTCTGTTTTTTGCTCTTATGGGTATGAACCCGATCGCAAATAAGCATACAAAAATACAAAATCGTTTCAAGAAGTGCTATTAATTAAGTGGTTGATCTAAATGATATCCCGGTTTCTTTCTCACCATTTTATGGTGTATGGATTAGGGATATAATTGGTTCACCAAAAATACGACAATATATTGATTCAACTGCTTATTTAGCATAGATATTTGGCGGTGAACTCTTCATCAGGGGTACTCAGGCACTATAATACCAGTTTTGCAACGGAATCACTAAAATATCCGATTCGTTTATTGCAATAGTTTTCCACTGTTCAAACCGTACATCTCTATTTGCTTTGCCTGCTTAAGGTCATATAGTTTGTATCGTCAAGCCGAGATCTTCCACTCGCAGTCTATTCTTATTTTTAGTTCATAGGAATTGTACGACAGTGTTTATTTCCCGTTGCTTCTGTCCGGCAGATAAAAAATAGGGTGAGACTTTTGGATCTCACCCTATTTGACTAATTTCCTCTTCTGAAATTAATCTATTTGATTTAAGTACAGCATGAGAATTAGTTTACAGTATTCAATACATACCTAACAGGTTTTTAAAACCTGTTAGGTATCCTATTTCGCTAAAAATATCTTTTAAATTGTATAAACTTATTATCGTTCAATACTTATTAGAATTTACCCGGTCTTTTCCCCGAACAGTCGTTTGCTCCAAATTCCCGGGATAACCCCAGTTAAAATGCATTTTCAAGAATCTTTTGGCTTACCTCCAGGGTAATGTTTCCGGTTTCGGAAAGAGCTGTCAACCCATGGGCTTTCAGTTGTTCTACTATAACGGGGATTTTATCGGCAGCAACACCATATTCCGAGATACGGGTTTTTATGCCCAGGCTTTCGAAAAATTCCCTTGTTTTCCTGATCGCCAGATCAATCTTCTCATCGTCGCTTCCCAGGGTTATATGCCATACCCGTTCCGCGTATTGCAACAATTTAGCCCGTTTTTGCCCGCGCATTACCTCCAGTACCGATGGATAGACAATGGCCAACGTCTGGCCGTGATCGATTCCAAACAAGGCAGTCAGTTCATGCCCAATCATATGGGTTGCCCAGTCCTGCGGTACTCCAACGGCTATTATGCCATTCAAGGCCATGGTTGCACTCCAGACCAGGTTAGCCCGTGCATCATAGTTTTCGGGTTCGGCAACTGTTGTTGCTCCTACTTCGATTAAGGTCTGCAAAATGCCCTCTGCCATACGATCTTGTACTTTGGCATCAACCGGAAAAGTAATATATTGTTCTGTGGTGTGGACAAAAGTATCAACGATACCATTGGCAACCTGAATCCTGGGAAGTGAGAATGTAACAGTGGGGTCTAAGATCGAAAACTGAGGAAATGCCAGTTCGCTCATTACGGGAAACTTTCCATGTTCGTAGCTGATCACAGCTCCGTTATTCATCTCCGAACCGGTGGCAGGCAATGTCAGGACGGTGCCGAACGGAACCACTTTTTTTACCACCTCGGAGGTAATGGGCCTAAAACCCTGTTTAAGTAAATCGGTTGCATTACCCTGATAGTGTGAGGCCAATGATATAAACTTAGTGCCATCAATTACGGAGCCCCCACCCACTGCCAGGATAAAATCAATGTTTTCATTGATTACAATTCCGGCTGCTTTCATCAACGTTTCATAGCGTGGATTCGGTTCAATGCCACCGAATTCAACTACTCTCCTATTCCCGAGATTGGCTTTCACCTTATCAATAAGGCCGCTCTTTTTAGCGCTTCCGCCACCAAAGGTTATCAGTACTTTTGCATCAACCGGAACAAATTTGTCAATAGTGTCCAGTCTGTCCTTTCCAAAGAAAATCCGTGTCGGATTATAAAAATCGAAGTTATACATGTTTTAATCTCCTTTTTTAATTTGTATTGTTAGTTTAAATTTATAAATTATATCTCGTGATATTCGGGGAATGTTTTCCTGTAAGAGGCCCGTACTCTTTCCCAATGCTGCAGGGTAGCGTTCTCCCGCAGTGGTCATCTTCATAAAAACTATTTGCAAACTTTTAATTATCTGTCAATCATTTTGGCACTGGCAGCCTGATACCTTTCACCCACTATCTCAATTTTCGAAACAGCTTCCTTTATCATCTGAAGATCTTCTGCTGTCAGTTCTACGGATACCGAACCTATATTTTCGTTCAAACGCTCCAACTTTGTAGTCCCTGGAATCGGAACAATCCAGGGCTTTTGTGCCAGCAACCAGGCCAGTGCTATCTGAGCGGGAGTTCCTTGTTTTTGAGCAGCAATAGCAGTTACCAGATCCACCAACGGTTGATTGGTTTTCCGGTTCTCCAAATCGAAACGGGGAACGGAATTCCTGAAATCATTTCTATCGAAAGTGGTATCTGCGTTTATCTTACCGGTCAGAAATCCTTTACCCAACGGGCTGAACGGGACAAAACCTATGCCCAGTTCTTCCAGCGTCGGCATTATTTCTGCTTCGGGCTCACGCCAAAACAACGAGTATTCGCTTTGAAGGGCGGTAACCGGTTGAACGGCATGTGCCCGGCGAATGGTTTGCACACCGGCTTCCGATAGTCCGAAATGTTTTACTTTCCCTTCCTGAATCAGTTCTTTCACCGTTCCGGCTACATCTTCAATCGGTACATTCGGGTCAACACGGTGCTGGTATAACAAATCAATGGATTCAATGTTAAGTCTTTTCAGTGAATCTTCCACCGTTTGTTTGATATATTCCGGACGACTGTTCAACCCTACCGACTTCCCATCCTGAAAATGGAATCCAAATTTAGTGGCAATCACCACTTCATTACGAAACGGTGCCAATGCTTCACCCACCAGTTCTTCGTTGGTGAACGGCCCGTATATTTGGGCGGTATCAAAAAAGTTGACGCCACTTTCCACGGCTTTGCGAATTAATGCGATCATATCTCTTTTATCACCTGCGGGACCGTACCCAAAGCTCATACCCATACAACCGAGTCCGATGGCTGATATTTCCAGTCCGCTCTTACCTAATTTTCTTGTTTTCATAGTTGTTTTAAATTAGTTTATTTAGCCAGTTTGTAATCTCGTCATCTGCCTTGCCGACATTGCCGCCCCGAATCGCTAAACCAGGCAATACTGTTGCATGAGGACAAAGTTTCTTGATATCGCGTTCACTATTGCCCAGTCCGCTTCCTTCGTGGGTACAAAAAGGAAGAATGGTCTTTCCTGAAAAATCATACGATTCCAAAAAGGTAAATACGGCCATGGGGAAAGTACTCCACCAGTTGGGATAGCCCAGGTAAATAATGTCGTACGAATCCATATTATCTACAGTTGCAGTTAACTCAGGGCGGGCATTTTCCCTTTTTTCGTCCCTGGCTACGTTTGTAGTTTCTGTATAATCTTCAGGATAATCTTTTACAGTGTCGATCTTGAACAAGGTGCCACCGGTGATTTCTTGTATTTTCTTTGCAACTACTTCTGTGTTTCCAACAGGAAGGTTCACAATGCTACCTCCCGTATAATTTTGGCCTTTGCGCGAATAGTACGCGATCAAACTCTTTGAATTTGCCATTTATTTCTATTTTTTAATTAATCATTCTTCTTATATAAGGAGTTAGTAATGATTGTAATAAAACAAGACATAACCGCCTCTTAACCCCGTAGGGGTGTAATGATTGTAATTAGCTCCATCTCCGATGTCTCAGAATCCCGTAGGGATGACATTATTCATTTTCTTTTCCGGTTTTCTTTCTTTTCTTTCCCTGGGATGTTTATTGTTCCGCGCGATGGCTTACACATCGACAGGTGATATGACATGACTTTTGGGGGCCTCCCTTTTTATGTCACCCCTACGGGGTTCAAATCCTGTTTTACTGTTCATTTCTACAATCCTGTTAACCCTACGGGTTTAAAGACATCGCTCTGTTTGGAAATTAATATTATGCCCCAAATACGTCAATTTAGAACATAGAAGGCACTAAATATCATTTTCTTCCACCTAACCACTTCACTATTGCCGGGTCGCGATGGTCAAAAAACAGGCTTTTCCCGGTATCGAGCGTAGCAATAGCTCCCATTTCTTCGGCATTTAGTTCAAAGTCAAAGATATTGAAGTTCTCAATGATACGTTCCTTTCTGACTGATTTAGGAATAACAACAACACCTCGTTGCGTAAGCCAGCGTAGAATAACCTGGGCAATGGATTTATTATATTTCTTTCCGATGGATGCCAATAGTTCGTTTTTGAAAATATCATTCCGGCCTTCGGCAAATGGGCCCCATGATTCAATCTGAACGTTGTTTTCTTTCAGAAATTTCTGGGTTTCTATCTGCTGATTGAAAGGATGTGTTTCGATCTGGTTCACAGCCGGAACAATCTCGTTGAATACGATCATATCCATTACCCGGTCCGGTTGGAAATTACTGATGCCAATGGCTCTGATTTTACCTTCGTGGTACAATTCTTCCATAGCACGCCATGCACCGTGTACATCGCCGTAAGGCTGGTGTATCAGATACAAATCCAGGTAATCCAGCTCCAGGTTCTTCAATGATTTTTCGAAAGCCTTTTTAGCTTTTTCGTAGCTCACATCCGCCACCCACAGTTTCGTGGTAATAAAAAGCTCTTCCCTGGCTACTCCACTCTTTTTGATGGCTTTACCAACTGCCTGTTCATTACCATAAGCGGCAGCCGTATCGATGAGCCGATACCCGGCACCTATAGCATCAAAGACACTTCTTTCACATTCTTCGGCATCTGTTACCTGATAAACGCCGAATCCTAAAATGGGCATTTCAACACCATTATTCAATACAATATTTTCCATAATCTATTTTTATTTCTAGTTATTACTTTTCAACGAAGCCATGTCAATAACAAAACGATATTTCACATCCCCTTTTTCCAACCGTTCAAAAGCTTCATTGACTTGTTGGATTTGGATGATTTCTACATCACGATGTTGAAGTTCCCTTCTTTTTATGTCCAGGACGTGCAGCGGATTTTCAACTGCCTCTTTACCAAAAGCTTTTACTGTTTTTGTTTCCATAACCAGTTAATTCAGTTTGTTTGCTGGTATACATTCTTCCTGTAATTTGTTGATGCAAAATTAAAACAAAAGCCGCAGGAAATGGTTTTCCCTGCGGCTCAAACATCTTTGCTGAAAAGCTCAATTCCTGGAATCTGTTTTTAATTAGGTCAGGGCATCGGCCAACACGTTGGCCAACGGTGTTGTCGGCCGGC
>JAUZOM010000166.1 GCA_030706465.1 Bacteroidota bacterium
TCGTTGGATAAAGCCGTTGAAGTAATCAATGTTTCAAATGCAAAGATTGGTCTGGATAATGTCATTACAGTAACTAACTGATACGATTAAAAACAGGAAATAGCAGATTGAATTAAAGAGTGCCGACAGGATAGTCCATTGTGTGGATGTTTTCCTGTCGGCACTCTTTTTACCTTATTATTTCGGGTGTTGTGTTCTTCCTTTTTTACCCGTTACCCCGGCAAGCGCCAACCTGTATAAGAAACGTGTAGACAGAATTCCGTGTATCCACCGTTATTGACATTAAACGCAAAACAATGAAACACCTCACCCGACAACAGGTCTTGAAGCAGCCGGTGCCAACGTACCTGTGCTTCATCCTGTCTTCCGTGAAAAATGAGAAACAGGTATCATCGATCTCAATTCTGTCCTTTGAAGAATGGGACATGATAGCCCGTGTAGACTGCATTACAATCATACCATAATAACACACAACCTTTTCATAATGGAATTGTTGTAATATTAACTCCTATCTGCAGCAACTAAGTATCCGGTTGATTTTTAGCCTATTATTTTTTCATGCCGGCTTTGGTATAACTTTCGCATATCGTTACATTAGAAAATTACAGGAATATTAATTTATAAATCAAAATGGTATGAATACTCTGTTGTCATTCGGTTTTTATTGCTTAAGCGGGGTGGTCTGCTTCTGGCTTTTCTACAAGTGTGTGAATTGGTTTGAAAGAATTTAACAAAACAGCCCCTACCCTCAGCGGAAAATTAAATTAATTTCGTCAAGTATTTTTCTTTACGAACCTGAAAGAAAAGTTCAAGCAGACAAGACTAATTTAATCCCCCCGCCAGGAGTCGGAGCACAAAACAAATTTATCATGTATATAGCGCTTTTTTTAATGGGTTTGGTCCTCTTTGGATACCTGATGTATGTTCTTATTAAACCCGAGAAATTTTAATTAACTAAAATCAATAAAATGAATACAGAATTATTAGGCAATGCGCTGCAGATTGTTTTGATGGTAGCATTAAGCTATCCACTGGGAAAGTACATCGCTAAAGTATACAAGGGAGAAAAGAATTTCATGGATTTTATGGCTCCGGTGGAAAGATGGATTTATAAACTCAGCGGGATTGACCCGACCGAAGAAATGGGTTGGAAGAGATTCCTGAAGATTTTCCTGACTTTAAACCTGTTTTGGTTTGTCTGGGCTATGATTTTATTGGTCACCCAAAAATGGTTGCCATTAAACCCGGACGGGAATCCATCCCAACGGCCCGACCTCGCTTTCAACACGGCGGCCAGTTTTATCGCCAACTGCAACTTGCAGGATTATAGCGGCGAAAACGGCATGACCTATTTTACTCAATTATTTACCGTCATGCTCTTCCAGTTTGTATCAGCAGCTGCCGGAATGGCTGCCATGGCAGGAGTCTTGAAGGCTATTGCCGCCAAGACCACTAAAACAATCGGAAACTTCTGGTACTACCTGGTAAGAAGCGTCACCCGCATTCTTTTACCTCTGTCGTTGGTTGTAGGCCTGTTTTTTATAGTACAGGGAATGCCCATGACATTTCAGGGCAAGATGCACCTGAAGACCCTGGAAGGTCAGGAACAGGTTATTTCACAAGGTCCGGTGGCAGCTATTGTATCCATCAAACAACTGGGGACAAACGGAGGTGGATTCTTCGGCGTTAACTCGGCTCATCCGTTGGAAAACCCAAATTACCTCACTAATATTGTTGAGTGTGTATCGATCTTGCTGATTCCAATGGCCCTGATAGTTGCCTTAGGCTTCTACCTGAAAAAACAGAAACTGAGTTTCATTATCTTTGGTGTTATGCTCTTTGCGTTCCTTGTTTCCGCCGGTATTAATGTCCATGAAGAGATGAAAGGGAATCCACGCATAACAGCTTTGGGAATTAGCCAACATCACGGAGCCATGGAAGGAAAAGAAATAAGACTTGGAGCCGGTGGTACGGCGTTGTGGAGTTCGGCAACGACTGTCACGTCGAACGGCTCGGTTAATGGAATGCACGACAGCCTCATGCCCCTCACCGGAGCAGTAACCTTACTCAATATGCAGATAAATGCATGGTTTGGCGGGGTAGGCGTCGGCTTCCTGAACTATTATGCATTTATCATTATTGCCGTCTTTATAAGTGGGATGATGATCGGCCGGACGCCTGAATTCCTGGGGAAAAAGGTGGAAGCCCGGGAAATGAAAATTGCCACATTGATTGTATTGCTGCATCCTCTGCTTATTTTGCTGGGGACGGCCATTTCCTCCTTTATCTTCGTCCATAGCCCGGCATTGGTTGCCAAAGAAGGAGGTTGGCTGGGAAACCCGGGTTACCACGGGTTAAGTGAAATGTTCTACCAGTTTACCTCATCGGCCGCCAATAACGGATCGGGGTTTGCCGGATTAGGAGCCAATACACCGTTCTGGAATTATGCCGCCGGTTTAGTTATCCTTTTCGGGCGTTTCTTCCCAATTATCGGCACGGTAGCCATTGCCGGTTTATTAGCTGAGAAAAAGTTTATTCCGTCGTCATCCGGGACATTGGAAATAGATACAGTCACATTTGGTGTTATGACATTTGCTGTTATCTTCATCATTGCAGCCCTTTCATTTTTCCCGGCCCATGCACTCAGTACGCTGGCAGAATACCTAAGCATATGATCACATCCCCGGGAAGGAAAACCGGGAATAAAAAACACAGTCCCCGAAAGGGGAACCTGGTTACGGCATCTTACTTAAACTAGAGCTAATCAAATAATCCGTATAAGACAAGTGCTGTGTTAAGACTATTTTGGCGCTAATTCCTTTAAAAGCAGAGTGAAGCCGTCACTAATCATGACTCAACTCCGTAAGAAGCGACGGCTTCACGAATACAGATGCGACATTTTCTACTTAACATAACACAAGTGACTAATATTATCAAATAAGCGACTAACTAAATTCCCTTTTAGGAATTAGGGGTCACAAAAAAATTCATTTATGAAAAGAAATAAAACAACTTCCTTATTTCCCAAGGAACAATTAAAAGAGAGCCTCCGCCATTCTTTTGTGAAACTTAATCCGGGCGTAATGGTCAAAAACCCGGTCATGTTTACGGTAGAGATTGTGACAGTTGCCATGTTTTTCGTCAGTATATACTCAGCTTTCAACGCTCATCAAGGTTCATTTGCGTACAACATGACGGTATTTGTCATCCTGTTCATAACCCTCTTGTTCGCCAATTTTGCGGAAGCAATAGCCGAGGCCAGGGGCAAAGCGCAAGCCGACAGCTTAAAGAAGACACGTTCGGAGACTCCCGCTAAACTGATTGTTAATGGCAGTGTGGAGATAATCAGCAGTTCCCAACTGAAAAAAGGAGATCTGTTCGAGTGTGAAGCAGGAGATACCATTCCATCCGATGGTGAGATCGTCGAAGGGTTGGCTTCCATTGACGAAAGCGCTATCACGGGCGAGAGCGCCCCTGTCATCCGTGAATCGGGCGGGGACAAAAGTTCGGTAACCGGGGGGACAAAGGTGTTATCCGATAGCATCCGGGTTCTGGTAACCACCCAGCCCGGCGAAAGCTTCCTGGATAAAATGATTGCCCTGGTGGAAGGAGCATCGCGGAAAAAGACACCCAATGAAATTGCGTTGACTATCCTGCTGGCCGGCTTTACCCTGGTGTTTGTTATTGTCTGTATGACTCTGATTCCATTAGCCGATTATACCGGCGCCACGATAACCATAGCATCGCTTATATCGTTGTTTGTATGCCTGATACCGACCACCATCGGAGGTTTATTGTCGGCAATCGGTATTGCCGGAATGGACCGGGCTTTGCGGGCCAACGTCATCACCAAATCGGGGAAAGCTGTTGAAACGGCTGGTGACATTGATACATTATTGCTGGATAAAACGGGAACCATTACCATTGGGAACCGGCGGGCAACCAATTTGTATCCTGCCACCGGTATAGACCCTGATATATTTATCCGTTACTGCCAACTATCATCCCTGGCTGATGATACGCCCGAGGGGAAGTCCATCATTGAATTAACCTATGAAAATAAAGCTCATATTCACAGCCAGGATTTACCCAAGGTCCGTTCGATCAAATTTACGGCAGAGACCAAGTGCAGCGGAGTCGATTTACCCGATGGCACGGAGATCCGTAAAGGAGCCTTTGATGCTATCCGGAAAATGACCGAAAGTAGTGGAAATCCTTTTCCCCCAGAAATCGAAGAATTGATTAATTCCGTATCCAGTAACGGCGGTACCCCCCTGGTGGTTTCCGTTAACAGGAAAGTGGCCGGTGTCATTGAATTGCAGGACATTATCAAACCGGGTATCCGTGAACGGTTCGAACGGTTGCGCATGATGGGGGTCCGGACGGTTATGGTGACAGGCGACAATCCGTTAACCGCAAAATACATTGCCGATATTGCCGGCGTGGATGACTTTATAGCCGAGGCCAGGCCCGAAGACAAAATGGACTATATCAAAAAAGAACAGGATAAAGGGAAGCTGATTGCCATGATGGGTGACGGCACGAATGATGCCCCTGCCCTCGCCCAGGCAAATGTAGGCGTAGCCATGAACAGCGGGACGCAGGCCGCCAAAGAAGCCGGCAATATGGTTGACCTGGACAATGATCCCACGAAGTTGATTGAAGTTGTCGAAATCGGCAAGCAATTGCTGATGACCCGGGGTACCCTGACCGCATTTTCCATTGCCAACGACGTAGCCAAGTACTTTGCCATTGTACCGGCGCTCTTTATGGTTTCTATCCCATCATTGGCAGCCATGAACGTCATGAAATTGCACAGCCCCGAATCGGCTATACTGAGTGCCGTCATTTTCAATGCCCTTATTATACCGGCTTTAATTCCCCTGGCATTAAAAGGAGTGAAATATAAACCGATTGGTGCTTCGGCATTACTTCGCCGCAATCTGTTGATCTATGGCTTTGGCGGGGTGATCACTCCATTTATCGGCATAAAGCTGATCGATTTACTTGTCAGTTTATTCTTTTAATACCACTTAAATTTCCCTTAATGGAGGATTTAAAACAGGGTTATACAGCTTAAGTGTAAGTAGTAAATTTTAGAGAACTAAAACAACCTGACGCGTTCGACGAGGATAAAATTAAGTGTATCCTATGTAACCGTTAAGGCTTAAAAAATTATGAATATGAAATCAGATCTTTTCAAATCAATAAAAATAACATTTGTATTTTGTGCTATTTTCGCTATCTTTGCATTGATACTTTGGGCTTTTGCTCATACGTTTAGCCCAAACAAAGGCCAGGTTGAAGTAGTAACCCTACGGGGAAAAATTGTCGGAGCCGACAATGTGGGCCAATCGTTCAGTAAAGACATTTATTTCTGGGGACGTCCCTCGGCAGCCGGCTACCAAGCGGATGCTTCAGCCGGGAGCAACAAAGGGCCGGCCAATGCCTCCTATCTGAAAGAAGTAAATGCCCGGATCGGCACTTTCATACAGCATCACCCCTACCTCAAACGGAGTGAAGTTCCCGCCGAAATGGTAACAGCCAGTGCCTCGGGCCTTGATCCGGATATTACACCCGAAAGTGCTGCCGTACAAATAAAACGGGTAGCAAAAGCAAGGGGCCTGAGCGAAGAGGCAGTGGAAAAGATAGTGGAAAAGCACATTGAGAAACCATTATTCGGCCTTTTTGGACCGGCAAAAGTCAATGTCCTGAAACTTAATGTGGCACTGGATAAGTTGACAGTTCACAGTTAACAATTAACAGTCAGCAGTTAACAGTCAACAGTATAACAACTTAATAACTTATTAACTTATTAACTTATTAACTAATTAACCGAATAACCGATACCCCTACCCCATGAGCCGTGATGAGAATGCACTTCATTTCCTGGACCTGATTAAAAAATCACGCAGAGGAAAATTTAAAATATACATTGGGATGATTGCCGGTGTGGGTAAATCGTACCGCATGTTATTGGAAGCCCATGACTTGTTCAATAGCGAAGTTGATGTACAAATTGGTTACATAGAGACACACGGACGGAAGGACACGGAAGCCCTGATAGCCGGTTTGCCGGTTATCCCGCGCCGCAAGATCTTCTATAAAGGAAAAGAACTGGAAGAGATGGATATGGATGCTATTATTCGTATTCATCCCGAGATTGTGATTGTGGATGAACTGGCACATACCAATGTAGAAGGCAGCCGGAACGAAAAGCGCTGGCAGGATGTAGCCGAATTGTTGGAAGAAGGGATCAATGTGATTTCCGCCGTTAACATCCAGCATATCGAGAGCCTGAACGAAGAGGTAAGGCAAATTACAGGCATTGATGTTAAAGAACGGATACCGGATAGTGTACTGGGGTTGGCAGACGAAGTGGTGAATATCGACCTGACATCGGAAGAGCTGGTAGCCAGGCTGAAAGCAGGCAAAATTTATCAGCCTGAGAAGGTACAGATGGCCTTGAATAATTTTTTCAAGTCCGAACATATCCTTCAACTCCGCGAGCTGGCGCTCAAGGAGGTAGCCATGCGGGTAGGCAAGAAAGTGGAAACCGAGTTCTCGGCTGATATGTCCCATATCCATCACGAAAAGTTTTTAGCATGTATCACCGCCAGTGAAAGCACCCCCCGTAAGATTATTCGCAAGACAGCCCGGTTAGCCACCCATTATAATTCCGATTTCTATGTCCTGTACGTCCAGACGCCCGGGGAAAGTTCCGATCGTATACCATTGGCCAACCAGCGGTATTTGTCCAATCATTTCAAACTGGCCGCCGAATCGGGTGGCGAAGTGATTCAGGTACAATCGTCCGATATTATTGAAAGCATTATCTCGGTTTGTAAAGAACGTCAGATCACAACACTTTGCATGGGTCAGCCGGCCTTTAAGATACCGCAGGTTTTCTTTTCAATCTCAAGCTATAAAAAATTAATGGACTACCTGGCACAGGCTTCTATCGACCTGATCATCCTGGCTTAAAGCAGTGAGCCACGGAACAGGGCTTAAGAGCCCGGAATTAAGATCCTGGATACAAGATCGTTGAGTCAAGCAACTGAAGTAAGAAGTGACGGCCTCACTCATACCGATGCAACATTTTCTACTAAACACAAATTAGTAACTTTAAAACTAAAAAAATGTATACTAAAACAAAACTTAGCCTGGGCATTGGGTTGCTGGTGTCCATGATAATTTTATTGGTCCTGCTTTCGGTCATTAATTTCCAGGTCCTTACCGCCATGGATCCGAAAGACCCGGCTACAGGGATTGCCCTTCAACGCGCCCTGTTAATGGTATCGGTGACCGGCGTGGCATGTATTATCATTGGGATCCTGCTCTACCTGCGGCTGCCGGCTGCGATCAACCGCCCGATCCGGGAACTGACAGACGGGATCCTGGAAATTGCCAACCATAATTATGAAAAAAGGCTGAATTTGAGTGACAATAAAGAATTTATCCAGGTGTCCGAAAGTTTCAACAGCATGGCCGAGCGATTGGCCGAATACCGTGCCAGTTCCCTTGCCGATATTCTTCAGGGTAAAAAATACATCGAGACGATAGTCAATTCCATTACCGAGCCGATTATCGGATTAGATGATGATAAAGTAATCCTTTTTATAAACGATGAAGCATTGAGCATTCTAAATATGAAACGCGAAAATGTCATTCGGAAACCGGCTACCGATCTTGCATTGAAGAATGACTTGATGCGCCGCCTTATCCGGGAACTAATTACCCCCGATGAGAAGAATGAACCGTTGAACATTTATGCCGACAACAAGGAGAGTTTCTTTCAGGCCAAATACATTCCGATCCGTATGTTGGAAACCGGTGAAACAGAGCCGAAAAGTATCGGCCATGTTATTATGCTGAAAAACATTACCGAATTCAAAGAACTTGAATCGGCTAAGACAACTTTTATCTCCACGATCTCCCATGAATTAAAGACACCGATCTCAGCCATCCTGATGAGCCTTCAGTTACTCGAAGACAAACGCGTGGGAGAGTTAAACAAAGAGCAGGAAGAATTATCCCGGAGCATCAAGGACAACAGCGAGAGACTACTTAGCATTACCGGGGAGTTACTCAACATGACCCAGGTAGAAGCCGGGAAACTGCAATTGATGCCAAAGATCACCAAACCGATCGAACTGATCAATTACGCCATCGGAGCCAACAAGGTGCAAGCTGATAAATTCGGTTGCCAGATTGAAGTGGAATATCCCGAAAAGATTGATAAGCTCTACATAGACAGTGAAAAAATAGCCTGGGTACTGACCAACCTGCTCAGCAACGCCATCCGTTTTTCACCGGAGTATGGCCGGGTAATTATCGGAGCCAAACAAGTTGATAAGGTGGTGGAAATGTACGTACAGGATTTCGGCAAAGGAATCGACCCACGTTACCATCAGAGCATTTTCGACCGCTATTTCCGGGTTCCGGGAACCAAAGTCCAGGGGAGCGGACTCGGGTTATCCATCTCCAAAGACTTTGTGGAAGCTCACAACGGTACTATATCCGTCGAAAGCGAATTAGGAAAAGGTAGCCGGTTTGTGATCCGGTTTGACGTACGATAAATACCGACCCCGTCGCTAAAGCGACGGGGTCGGTAATCCCTGGATTAAACGCCTGTATTAATTGCAAATCCCAGCCTCAAGCATTACCATTTTTTCATTTAATGAACGACACATCCATAAGGACGGGTGATTGGGTTGAATTATTGATTCATTGATTCGTTGATTGTTTTAAGGGTTTAACTATCAATTTGTCAACTATCAACTGTCAACTACTTCACCGCCAGTACTCTCCCGCA
>JAUZOM010000167.1 GCA_030706465.1 Bacteroidota bacterium
GTCTTACTTACTCCGGGGTTATTGCTCTGTATAGAGACAGTTCAATGGGAGTATAGAGAGAGTTTCGAGGGGGTTCAGTGAGGCCTACCTCATTGAACCCTCACTGAACCCTCACTGAACCCCCTCTGAACCTAGACGGTAATAAGACTGAAATACGGTTGAAGTACGGTTGAACCCAGACTAAGAAAACACCCTCTTTTGAACGTCTTTCTCTTTTACCTTCCCCTTCGTAGAATCATCAGCTCAACCCCTAAATAGCAACTTGGCTTTCAACTCAATAATTATTTTTTTATAATTTTGTTTGTTGACGGACAATCGTTTAAGTCAATTGAAAGAATGTGCCGATAACAGAATAAACAGCGTTTTAATATAATAATCTGCAATATTCATCAAATCCCGGAACTTATATTTCAACCGTTCTGTTTAATGGTTCTAAATAGTGAACTAACCCACTATTCGATCAAATCGTTATTAATTTAAATTAGTATCTTTATGAAAAAGTTGTTTTTCTTGCTCGTACTTGTAGTATCGTGTACTCAGATGTGGTCACAGGATGTTGATAAGACATCCGGGTCTGCCAATTCAAAAGAAGATCGTAATTTTCGAATACCTTTAATAGGAGAAAAAGCCCCTTCATTTTCAGCAGAATCTACGAATGGTACTATTAATTTTCCAGATGATTTCGGTCATTCCTGGAAAATTTTATTTAGTCACCCCAAAGACTTTACACCGGTTTGTTCTACTGAAATACTGAATCTGGCCCACTTACAAAGTCAATTCGATTTGTTAGGGGTTAAACTGGTAGTTATTTCAACAGACCGCCTGGAAACCCATGTTCAATGGAAAAAAGCGTTGGAAATGCTTAAACTGGATAACAAGGAGTTTGTAAAAATCAGATTTCCACTTGTTGATGATGAAAACATAGTCGTTTCCAAACAATATGGGATGATCCATCCGGAAACAAACTCCACCCGGAGTGTACGGGGTGTCTTCATCATTGACCCGGACAATATCATTCAAGCCATTTATTTCTATCCCATGAATGTGGGCAGAAGCACCTATGAACTGATCAGAATGATAAAAGCGCTTCAAACATCTTCTAAAGATAAGGTATTGATGCCGGCTAACTGGGAAGAAGGGAATGATGTATTAGTACGGACTCCTCCTAAAGTGGATGACAATAGTCCAAAAACAGAAATAGCCGATTATTATAATCCGGCCTGGTTTCTATGGTATAAAAAAGTAAAAAACAATTGAGATCTCTGCTTTAACACCAACTTATTCTTGAAAGCTAAATTCTAATTCTCGGAGGCCGTGGGTAACCGCGGCCTTATTTTTTACAACCAGTATCAATTAACCCTTATTATGCAATCGATTGCAAAAGATACAGAGAAATCATTTATGCACTTTGCACTCAAATGAATAATTCTGTATTATTTTTGCATCAGTTGATACTCCGTTTTTTCTATTAAGTAATTGTACGAAATAGAATGCCCTATAATTCTTTTCTTAGCACTCAGCAAAGTTCCTCGCCTTGAGAGAGGAATTTAGGGAAAGGTCGGGTTCTATAAATAGTACATTATTTCTTGGTCATTACTTAGTAACAGGACTTTCTATAAAAGCCAGATTAAAAGAACGATTCTTCTGCTCGATTCGAATATTCTTACGCTCCTCTGCAAAAAGAGAAATTTTCGGTCAGTCAAGCTCTTGAAGCAGTCGGCAAAGAAGCTAAAATTCTGGTTCTGACACCCGGAGAGGCAACAAATAAAGAACGGAAACATCACCTTAATTCCAGTTGGGAAAGCGATATTGCACCCGGTAACATTTTAAAATCAAAACAAATTCGATATGTTGAGAAGATCAGTCATTCTTTTATTTTCACTCCTTACGTTAAGCCTTTATGCCCAGATAGAACGCGTAGAACCAACCTTTTGGTGGGTGGGTATGAAAAATCCCCAGCTACAACTTTTAATCCACGGCTCCGGGATATGCAACCGGCAAGTCATAATTCAATATCCGGGTGTTCAGGTATTGAAAACAAACAGGGCCTGTAGTCCGAATTACCTGTTCGTTACCCTCAATATTGATCCTAAAACGGCTAAAGCCGGCCTGTTTGATATCCGGCTACGGGAACCTGAAAAAGCCGATCTATCATTTTCCTACGAGCTTAAAAACCGCCGTTCAAAGTCAGCACAGCGCGAAGGATTTACAAGCGCAGATGTCATGTACCTATTGATGCCCGACCGTTTTGCCAATGGTAATCCTCAAAACGATAATATCGATTCCCTACCCGACAAAGTCAACCGTACGCTGGACGACGGCCGTCACGGTGGTGATATCAAAGGCATACAGGACCACCTGGATTATATCAAGGGATTGGGGGCAACTGCCATTTGGTGCACCCCCATGCTGGAAAACAACTATGAGAAAGCATCGTATCATGGGTATGCCATTAGCGATTATTACAAGACAGATCCCCGGTTCGGAAACAATGGGGACTATGTAAACCTGGTGGAGGCCTCGCATCAAAAAGGACTGAAAGTGATTATGGATATGGTTGCCAACCATTGCGGAACAGGAGCCTGGTGGATGAGCGACTTACCCTTTGAAGACTGGATCCATCAATGGCCGGCCTATACACAAACCAATGTCAAATTCAGCACGCTGAAAGATACCCATGCTGCGGATGTGGACAAAAAGAAGTTTATTGATGGCTGGTTCGACAAAACCATGCCGGATATGAACCAACAAAATTCTTATTTCTGGACTTACTATATTCAAAACTCCATTTGGTGGGTCGAATACGCCAACCTGGATGGCATTCGTATGGATACTTATCCCTACAACGACCGGGATGCCATGGCGACCTGGGCAAAAGCCATCACCGATGAATACCCGCACTTTAACATTGTAGGCGAAACGGGATTGTATAATACACCGGATAATGCTTTCTGGCAGAAGGATGCCTTCAATTCGTTGCAATATAATTCACAGTTACCAACCGTGATGGACTTTACCTTACAGACTTCCCTTTCAAAGTGCTTCAACGAGCATGGGAAGCCGTGGGAAGAAGTAGGCATGAACCGCATCTACAATACCGTAGCCAACGATTATTGGTATGCCAACATCAATAATATTTTAGTATTCGTGGAGAATCACGATACCCAACGCTTCAACAACCTGATAAAAGGAGATTTGGACAAATTTAAACTGGCCATGTCGTATCTAATGACGACCCGGGGTATCCCGCAGATTTATTATGGCTCGGAGATTGGCATGACCGGAAATAAAGACAAGAATGATGGCGATGTCCGTCGTGATTTTCCCGGAGGATGGCCGGGTGATTCCATTAATGCCTTTTCTGCAGCAGGTCGTACACCGGTTCAAAATGAATATTTCAATTATTTATCAAAACTCCTGAACTGGCGCAAGGGGAAAGAGGTTATCCACACCGGATTGTTGACCCATTATGTACCCGAAAACGACGTATATGTTTATTTCCGGTATAATGACCAGGAAAAGATCATGGTGGTTATCAACAACAACGAAACGGAACAAACACTGAACACAGACCGATATGCCGAAAGCCTGAAAGATAAAACAACCGGGACTGATGTGTTGACCGGTAAGAACTATAACTTGTCATCGGCTATCACGATCCCTAAAGAGACTGCACTTATCTTAGAATTAAAGTAAAGGGATCGGAAATCAATCAATTAGAGAACCGGATATTTTATTCAACATAAAGAAAGAGATAGTTTCGCTTAAGAAACTATCTCTTTCTTTATTATAGGAAGATTTTCAGGAAATTACATGCTACTGTTAACTGATAACTGTTAGCTGATTTACGCTTCTCCCCCGCCAAAAGCCATGGGTACCGGAGGTACAAACCCATTCTCTGAAATCTTAATCTTACCGTTTTGTTGTTCAAACTTGCCGATATTTTCCTGTAAGGCAAAAAGCAGGCGCTTGGCATGTTCCGGCGTCAGAATAATCCGTGATTTTACATTCGCTTTGGGTGTTCCCGGCATAATGCGTATAAAATCGACTACAAACTCAGAATTAGAATGCGATATAATAGCCAGGTTGGAATAAATGCCTTCGGCTACTTCCGGTGAAAGTTCAATGTTTAATTGGTTCTCTTGGTTTTCCATGTTATTATGGGGATGATTATGAATGATTATCTAATGCATACAAAGATAAGAATTTTTATTGAATTGCATTTTTGTCTCTAAAGTTAAATATTATCTTTCAGGCGCGTCAACACACGGGAGAAGTAGGCGGTCATTTGAGGCACAATCGGTATAGTAACCACGAACTCAAAGGAACAACCCGGAATACAGATGCGGATTTGTTATTTTGCATAATCAGGACTCTATTGTAAAACGGTAAAGAACCCAGGGAGAGAAAAATCATCAATAAGTAGAGTATTATTCTTTTAACTGTGATAGCCTGATTTGATACAGGATCCGGTCATAAAATGTTGACCTTCTATTTTTAATTCATGCCTCATTTTTCATTTCTTGCCGCTGGCTCATACTCAAGCACTACCGCTCCTGATCCCATTATTTTTGTTTTCAACAGATGAAGGTTTATTCGCTCGGTTATATTTTTAAACAGCGTAATTCCGCTTCCTAATACGACCGGATGAACACACAGTTGATATTCGTCAATTAAACCAAGCTTTGTCAGTTCAACAACGAGGCTTGGGCTACCCACCAGTATATTCTTACCCGGTTGTTCCTTGAGATTTCTGACTTCCTTTTCTATTGTTCCGGTAGCCAGTCTGGTATTTCTCCATTCAACCCCTTTCAACGTATTGGAAAAAACAACTTTGGAAATGCTATCAATCAATACAGCAAACTCATCAATGGACTTGTTACCAACCGGTTTCTTTACAATCTGTGGCCAACTATCCTCCATTAGCTGATAGGTTACCCTTCCAAAGATAATAGTATCTGCGTTTCGTAACAACTCATTGAAATATTGGTGCAACTCTTCGTCCGCAATCACCGCCAGATGGTCGCAATAACCATCCAGGGTCATATTCATGGATGCAATTAGTTTTCTCATACCCGCTTATTTTATGATTTATTTATCAAATTTGTTCCAATTAAAACCCACACGTAAAATCAAGCATGAATAGTATTTTAGTCAGGTTAGATGACAAGGAATGGCACTGATAATCCATTTCTTTGTGCCTGCTCATAATTGGGACATACTAAGATAACTAACCTTAAAATAAACTTGTTTGTTCAGTTTGCATCAGTATTTTCTTCAAACTTTCAAACCAAAGGATAGTTCTGAACGGCTGGTCCAAATTAAACCATGCACACCATGATGAATGCAATGGTATCGTGGAACCCGAGAGTGAATATGCCGGGTCATAAACTCCGGATTCTTACACAGGTAAATCATTTCAAGACTGCTCATAAATATTTTCCATATATTAAGGCCACTTGATTAGTAATCCGATCAGAAAAGATGTCATATTGCAAATGAAAGAAACGCCAAGGGCTCTTTTATAACTTATCCGTAATAATTCCTTGATGATCACGGATTCGACAAGTACCGCAGCTACTTCACTTATAATGGTATAAGCGAGTTTTGATTTAATGACCATTGGCAGAATAAACCACAAATAAGGCAGGGTGGAGAAAGTAGTCAGAAAACCCGTTAACAGCAAGAGCTTATTATTAATATTCAATGATTTATGAGGTAATTTGAATAACAGAAACAAAACAACCGTTTCTATGGATACCGTAAATAATAAAGATTTTAAGAAATCAATTTCATAATCCATAACCGCAATTAATTGATATTAAATATTTTACATACAACAGCTTTACCCATAACAATACTTACAAAATAAGTTCCTCGTGCCAGATGATCGACATTCACTGAATAATCAGCAGAAGCCACCGGTTTACTGACGTGGGTTGATTTCACTTCTTTTCCTTCCACATTACGAATCACGAAAGAAACATCTCCCTGGTAACTGTTGTTTAGCTTTATGTGCAAGTTCTTGTGGGCCGGATTGGGATATAGATCTATCGTTGAATTATAACGTATTGGAGTAACTTTTGTCATGATCCGCTGAGAAAGTTTTGAGCTGTCACCGCTAAAAGCATAGATCTTCGTAGAATCGGGTTTTCCATTATTAAATTTGTTTATCTCTTTCCATTTATACAGCACCACAGAATTATCCGTAAACCCGACTATCCGATAAAACTGGTCGATTGCTGAAATCGGATTGGAGTCATCAAGAAAGCCTCCGTAACACTCAATATCCATGTTAGACTTAACAGCATTCCCGTCCTTTGTCCAATCGATGGCCGTAATGTCTTTACCGGTCAAATAACTCTTTTGGGCAGCATAAATTGCTAATGAATTGTATTTGTACCCCTTTGTCAGGCAATCGCTGGAACTAATGGAATAAGCGGGAATTGACATTGAGGAAGAAACCCCAATGGAATACCCAATTAACAGAATTTCCGGATAATTTTCCACGTTCGTTATCTTAACACACTTATTCACATAATGACTGTTATCCGGTATAATATCACCATATGAAATCTTACAACTAATTAATAATAAAATAATTAACAACAGTCTTTGAGTTTTCATAATAATATAAATTTGGTTATTTGTCTATAATTTCTTGCCGCCTATACAACATGCAACTGACAATAACGGTTTGCATGATACATACTTTTGATACCGGTACGGTTAAGAATAAGCGCCTTACAAAGCACTTTCCTTAGCTTGGTATCACTTATAACCGCTGTTGGCAAGCTACCCTCATCGGTTATCTGTCGGGCTATTCTGAATTGCCGGGTTTCTGGCTGACTATATTCCAACAGTTTGATGATCGGGCTATTTACCTGATTCATTTGTCTGTAGAGCCAGTCTCCTGGAATTCAGCCTGTACAGGTCGTTTCCATTTACCACTCTTGTATGTCTTCTATAATGCTATGGAGGAAAATTGATTAACAGCAAAGATAATTATTTAATTTTATAAAATCATACTATTTTGTTAGATATTTTTACATTAATCGACAGGTATCCATACAGATAAGATCCTCAACAGGTATATTTCTCCGTTCAAAAAGATCGTTTTTCCTCAGAAAGAAATCACGAAACATTTCACAAAAAAACAGATAAAAAGGAGTTTTGAAATTTGAAATTTCAGTTACCTTTGTGCTTCATTTTATAACGATTTCCAGGAACTGAGCAACCAGCGCTTTGTAACAGGATATTTTTATTAGAATTACTATCACATTCTCATTTATAATTAATTACAAATACAAGTTTATGAAGAAAATACTATTTATCGGGATCATGCTGTCTTTCGCAGCATTCCCAAAAGCACAAGGGTTTTTCAATCCGGAGAAAATGGTGGAAACGGGTGTCTATTATTATCCGGAAGCCTGGAATCCAGACCAATGGGACCGTGATTTTAAGAAAATGGAGGATATGGGCTTCGAATTTACGCATATGGCCGAATTTGCCTGGGCGCAAATGGAACCTTCAGAAGGCCGGTACGACTTTAGCTGGCTGGATAAGGCCGTAGAACTGGCAGCCAAACACCATCTGAAAGTGATTATGTGTACCTCCTCGGCTACTCCCCCGGTGTGGTTGGTGCGAAAGTACCCGGAAGTGTTGGTGGAAACCTCCACCGGACAAACGGCAGAACATGGCACACGCCAACACGGTTCCTGGTCGAGCCCGAAATACCGGGAACTGGTTACGAAGCTGGTAGCAGCCCAGGCAAAACATTATGGCAACGACAAACGCATCTGGGGATGGCAGATCGACAACGAACCTTCGCATTACGGCACTTACGATTTCAGCCCGGCTGCCCAAACAAATTTCAAGGAGTGGCTTAAACAGAAATACACAACCATTGATAAGCTGAATGAAGCTTGGGGGACGGCCTTCTGGTCGGGGGTATATTCCGGGTTCGACCAGATTGAGATACCCAATTCCACGCGGCTTATTTCGGGTACCGCCAGCCCAACTTCGGTGGTGGACTTTAAACGGTTCAGCGCCGATGAATGCGCATCGTTTGTATCCATGCAATATAACACGCTGCGCGAAAGCATTTCAAAGGATCAGTTTGTAACCTCCAATTTTATGCATGGCCACACGGATGTGAATCCATGGAAGAACAAGGATCTGGACTTTATCTCCTACACCATGTATCCGGTAGCCGGTTATACCAACGGCTTGGGGGACCAGGGCTTCCGGTTGGGGGACCCGTGGAGAATATCGTATGCCAATGACTTCTTCCGTCCGCTCAAGGGAGTGACAGGTGTCATGGAACTGCAACCGGGCCAGGTAAACTGGGGGACCTATAATCCGCAGCCTTATCCGGGCGTGATCAGGGCTTGGTTATGGAATGCATTCGCCGGCGGGCTGGATTTCATTTGCTCTTATCGTTTCCGCCAGCCCTTGTATGGCGGGGAACAGTTTCATTACGGCATGGTAGGAACAGATGGCGTAACCGAGCTTACAGGCGGAAGGCAATATAGCGAGTTTATGAAAGAAATCCGCGAACTCCGCAAACTGTACAAACCGAACGTTTCGATGCCGGCAGAATATGCCTCCCGCAAAACAGCCTTGCTGTACAACCCGGATAATATCTGGGAAACGGACAACCAGAAACAAACTTACCAATGGAATGAAACCGGACTGATCACCCGGTACTATTCTACCCTGAAAACGCTTTGTGTACCGGTAGACATTGTGGGCGAAGACCGTGACTTATCCAC
>JAUZOM010000168.1 GCA_030706465.1 Bacteroidota bacterium
CGTCCAGTGCCCTTGCCAACTCCAGCATATCCGCAAAATACGGTTTTATCTGTTGGTCGATATGCTCCTTGCGCGGAATAGTGAAATGTTGGGGAAAGATTGGAAAGGGATTGACCAGGATGAGGTAATCGCCGGCCTCCACGCTTCGTTGTTCTGCCGGCCGGTTTTCTGTACACAAGAAGCATTTACGCTCAGCGATGGTCTTGGCATCTACCAGTGCTCCCGATGAGACTATACGTGCGGGGTTAAACTGTACGATAACCTCAAAATTATCAAACCAGAAGCTTTTGGTTCTGACTGTTTTTAGGCTATTATAAAAATTCCGGGCCAGATCCCAGTTGGAAACCTGCTCGTGGAATAGGGAGGAAGCCTGACAGTTGAGATTACCCCCAACCCATGAAGAACCCCTAACCCCTAAAGGGGAGTTTGAGTTACCTTCTTCTCCAATGTTACCCCTAACCCCTAAAGGGGAACTGGAATTACAATCGTCTCCTATGTTTTTCTTTTTATTTTCCATATAAATATATAATTCACAGAACTAATATTGTTCCCCTTTAGGGGTTAGGGGTTCTTTCTTTTCCTGGCCTTCAGCTCAATCGTCCTGATTTTATCTTTATACAAATTATATCCATTCATCCTCACTATATCCAGCGATGCGTCGGAATTGTCTTCCCAACGGCGGCACAGGTAAAGTGAAGTATAAATACGGCCAATCTGATATTCCCGGCTGATGCGCAATCCCAGGGCGTAATCTTCGCCATAACTGGTGTTGGGTACTTTTATCTCCCGAAGCACCGGCGTGTAAAAGGCACGGGGTGCACCCAGCCCGTTTATGCGTAATGCGTTGTTCCTCCCGTTATCGGGTGTCCATTCCTTGTGGTCGATTAGCCCCGGGACAATGATTTCCATGTCGAAGTCCGTCATGGTGTACGATCCGATCACCATGGCGCAGTTTTGTTCGTAAAAGGCGTTCACAATAGTTTGCAGGGTGTGTTCATCCTGATATACATCGTCGCTGTCCAGCTGTACGGCAAATTTCCCGCAGTCCGGATGATCTACTCCGGCATTCCAGCAGCCCCCGATTTCCAGGTCGGTCCGTTGGGGAATAATATGAATTACCCGATGGTCCAGCCCGGCATATTTCTCAATCAACGCCGAAGTACCATCGGTTGAATAATTGTCAATAATAATCAGGTTGAAGTCGAAAGAGGTCTTTTGCCTAAGTACCGATTTGATCGCATCTTCTACAGTCCGTACCCGGTTTTTAATCGGTATAATCACCGATGCTTCCACCGGAAATTTACTTTCGTCAAATGCAATGCTCTTGAAGCCGGGAGCTAAATAGGCACCCGTTTTCTTTAGATGGTCGGTACAGGCTGCTTCCATTTCCAGCTGGACTGCCCGGTTCTTCGGGTCGACATAATCAAACTGCTTCTCTCCGCTTTTCCGGGTGTCGGTTTCCACTTCCGCATACAGGTACTCGTTGATATGCAGCAGTTCGGCCTGTTGCGATACCTTGAGCCGGAGGTTGTAAAGTCCGGCGAATAAATAATTTTCCGTTGTCTCGGCTACGGCCCTTTTTAAACACTCCGAATTGTAGAACAAGACGGAGCCAAAGTTAAAATCATCACGCAAACTGCCTTCCTGATAATCAATCAACGGCAGATTCGACCGCACCCCATCAGCAAGCTGGTAATAATCTGCGTAGACCAATCCGGCACGAGTACTTTCAGCAAGGTGGAAGAACCGTTCCAGGGCGTATTGCCCGGGTTCGAGGGGTGTATCTTTGGTGTAAATCAGGGAGTAGGACGTATCCGATTTTTCGGCAATCTTCCGGACCGTCTCGCTGCTCGGAATCGAATCGATGCCTATCACCTGGCATCCGTCCAACTGGATGTTATTCCCTTTCTTTACAAGAAGATATATATTCTTTACAAGCGGTGAGCCGGTGAGTTGTTCCACCGTTTTTTTTGTTTGGGTACTATCGTTGCAGGCAATGAAACAGTTGATCTGGTTTGTCATGGTTTTCGGATTGTTTTTCAGTTGTCAAAAATACGACTAAATTTTCAAATCTCCAGTCATATTCTGCTTTTATAAGTTCCAAAACAAACAGCAGGAATAATTCGTGGCGGCCTCCTTTTTCGGTTTGTCCAGCCTTTCGGAGAACTTCCCGAAGGAAAATCCTGATGCCAAATTCTGTCGAATGAAAAATCGCAACAGGCATCTGATATTCATTTCTCCTCTTTTCCTCCACCTTTCGTTCGTATTCTTTTCTCTGTTAAACTCTATTTTATCCGAAGGATGGTGAACCGAAAACGAAGTAAGCCGGCGGAATAACTGAATATCCTACCCTGTTGACTATTGATCCGGCACCCGGTCATCGGACGAAGTTAGGGGGCGTTGAAGTGGATCCTTCACCAAATTCCAACGCTTTTCCCGGTTTTGTTTCGTTTCGGATTCTTCCTCTCCGGGGAGTCTGCTCTTACTTCAGTCTTACTTCAGCCGGGGCTCATTCTATGTATAGAGACGTTTTAACAGGAGTATAGATAGGGTTCGGATAGGGTTCAGTTAGGTTTACCTATCCGAACCCTAACTGAACCCCCTCTATACCTAAACTAGAATAAGACTGTGCCCAGACTGGGGGAACTCCCTCTTTTGAGAGAAAAAACCTTCTTTTTCTTTTCTTCCCCTTCGTGGAAAACTGAACACCCGTCGAATCTTCCCTTGTTTCCTTCCTGTAAGAAGTAAAAATAACAGAGGGTAATCTATATTTCCAATTAGTTAAAGGTGGCCGGTCCGTTGAAGATAAATGATAACTGAAGCAAGTTGGAGACGTTGATAAAAGACAATGCTTCTATCGTCAGCAATGATGAGTTAAACCATTTCCGAAGGTTCGACGGATGGATTATGAATACAACCGGGAATACATCGCCGGTTATTTGGATCTCGGAAAAGATTGTTGCCGGGAGGTTCCTGTTTTTGATAAAAAAACAGGACCAATCTTTTTTAAACACTACTTATATCCTATCTTTGTGTCCGGAAGTGACTTCCAGGAATAAAAAATATAGCAGATGAATGAAAATGAAATAATCTCAACGACCTTTCCCGGTAATATCGGGCTGGTGTTGATTGCCGACAGCGGATCGACCAAAACGCATTGGTGCGTGGTGAGAAATGGAGTCGTGGTAAACGAGATTCTTACAGCGGGAATTAATCCGTTTTATCAAACGGACCTGGAAATTATCGGCCTGCTGGCAGAACAATTGGTACCGAAGTTGGAAACAGGCGACATCGAACGGATTTATTTTTACGGAGCCGGTTGTGCCTTTCCTGATAAAAAAATACTGGTGAGCAGGGCATTGGTTCGTTACTTTACTAATTCGATCATCGAAATACAAAGTGATTTATTGGGGGCAGCCCGTTCGTTATTTCAGCATGAAAAAGGAATCGCCTGCATACTGGGTACCGGTTCTAACTCCTGTTTCTATGATGGGAAAGAAATCACCCAAAATGTTTCGCCGTTGGGCTTCATACTTGGCGACGAGGGAAGTGGAGCGGTATTAGGAAAACTGTTGATCGCCGATTGCCTGAAAAATCAATTGCCCGAATGGCTTAGCGAAAAGTTGCTGGATGAATATGAACTTACTCCGGCCACGATTCTCGATAACGTGTACAAGCAGCCTTTTCCAAACCGGTTCCTGGCTCGATTTACCCCATTCCTGTTGGAACATATCGATGAACCGGCTATTTTCAATCTTGTTTACGATAGTTTTGATGCCTTCTTTATCCGCAATGTCATGCAATATCCGCTCGAAGAAATGCAGGTGGGATTCGTGGGCTCCATAGCCCACTACTTCCGCGATACGCTTGAAATCGTTGCATCGGAACGGGGAATAACGGTTTCGGAGATTGTTCAGCATCCGATGGAAGGGCTGGTGCAATACCACAACCATAAGAACCCCTAACCCCTAAAGGGGAACAAAGAAAAGAACCCCCAACCCCTAAAGGGGAGCAATATTAGTATTGTGTATGATATATTTATATGGAAAATAAAAAGAAAAGCATTGGAGACGAAGGTAACTCAAACTCCCCTTTAGGGGTTGGGGGTAATTCCAGTTCCCCTTTAGGGGTTAGGGGTAATTCTAACTCCCCTTTAGGGGTTAGGGGTTCTAATATGTTTTATGGTGCTTTACCAATCCATTTTGAATTAGCCAGAAAATTAAGAGACAATCAAACTGAAGCAGAGACATTTCTTTGGAATCACTTGTCAGCTATTCAATTCAAAAATATCCGTTTTAAAAGACAACATCCGATTCTTTATTTTATTGCAGATTTTTACTGCCATAGGGCAAAACTTATTATTGAGGTTGATGGTGGGTATCATGACATTCCGGAACAATATAAATATGATCAAGCCAGAGAATCCGAATTGGAAGAATTAGGGCTAAAAGTGATTCGATTTACAAATGAACAAGTATTGTTCGATATTGAAAACACCTTGAAAGAAATTGAAAAAGAACTAAATAGGAGAACCCCTGGCCCCTAAAGGGGTACAATATTAGTCCTGTGAATTATATATTTATATGGAAAATAAAAAGAAAAGCATACGAGACGAAGGTAACTCCAGCTCCCCTTTAGGGGCTGGGGGTTCTTCTCTTTGGGTTACAGAACAACCTTCCCTTCATGCCGACCTCGATAAGAAATCCGTTGGCCAGTTGCTTCGGGAGATGAATGAGGAAGACCAGAAAGTCGCATTGGCTGTTCAACGGGCCATTCCTCAGATTGAAGCGTTGGTGGAGAAGATTGTAGAGCGAATGAAAAAGGGCGGACGAATCTTTTATATTGGTGCCGGAACCAGCGGCCGGTTGGGAGTATTGGATGCTTCTGAAATTCCACCCACCTTTGGCCTGTCATCGAATTTAGTAGTTGGATTGATAGCCGGAGGTGAAAAAGCGTTGCGAGATGCCGTAGAAAATGCGGAGGATGATCCGGAAAAAGGGTGGGACGAACTTCAATCGTATCATATCAATAAAACGGATACTGTTATTGGTATTGCAGCTTCCGGAACGACACCCTATGTTGTCGGTGCGTTGCGGAGTGCACGTGAAAATGGGATACTGACAGCTTCCGTATCCTGTAATCCCGGTTCGCCGATTGCCCGGGAAGCTGAGATTAACATAGAGGTGATTGCAGGGCCTGAATTTGTAACCGGAAGTACGCGCCTGAAATCAGGCACTGCTGCCAAGCTGGTGTTGAATATGATTTCAACGGTAACCATGATCAAGTTGGGGCGTGTAAGAGGCAATAAGATGGTGAATATGAAACTTTCCAATGCCAAATTAGTAGACCGGGGAACACGAATTATCATGGAAGAATTGGGACTTGACTATGTCCAAGCTAAGAACCTGTTGTCTGTTCACGGTTCTGTAAAGAAAGCATTGGAGGCTTATTCCCGTTAATACTTCATTTATTGCTTCTTGATACCGATAGCATTAAATTCACAGGCCTGCATACATTCCAGGCAACCGGTGCATGCACTGGCATCGTACATAAGTACCTGTTCATGGATCAGGGTGTCACCAATAAATAAAAATGATTTGTCAAGAACTTTGCCGGGACAGATCTCTATACATTTCCAACAAGCGGTACAAGCATCGCTATTCAACTGGACGAATGCTGTACGTGTGTTCTCGTGAGTAAGGCGTGTTGATCTCATTTGTTTATGATTTGTTTTCGAAATGGAAAAAATGGGACACTTATAGGCGTTAAAGACTCAGTTGCGCTAGTTCTTTTTGTGATAGCTCACTACTGCCCAGCTGTTAAAGAAAGCGGCAAAACCTACCAGGGCTATTAGTGGCTTGGCCAGTTGCAACGGATTACTTCCTTTTAAATAAATCGACCGCATCACTTCCATAAAATGCTTCAGCGGATTAAATGCCGCTACCCATTTGGCCCATTCGGGCATACTGTCAATGGGGGTGTACAACCCGCTCAACATGATAAAAAGCATCATGAAGAAAAATACAATAAACATGGCTTGCTGAAGGGTGGATGCATAATTCGAAATCACAATCCCGAGGCCCGAAACGGCAAAAATGTAAATGGCGGCAAATAAATAAATAGCGGCAAAGTGTCCGGCCGGGATTAAACCGTAAACCGCCCAGGCAATGAGGAACCCGACGCTAATGACAAAGATGCCGATAATCCAGAATGGGATCAATTTAGCCAGGATAAAGGTTATTTTTGGAACCGGGCTTACGTTGATCTGCTCCATGGTACCCAATTCTTTTTCGAAAACAATAGAAACTGCGGGCAGGAAGCCGCACATCATGGTCAATATCATAACCATCAGTGCCGGAACCATAAAAACGCGGTAGTTTAAATGAGGATTAAAACGATACTGGGTATCCAGTTGGATAGTCGGGACAGAACTTACATCTCCTTTGATTGGCATAAGCCTTTCGATTATTCCGGCATTAAAATCGGATACAATGCTCACCAGATAAGTCATTCCAATACCACCTTTCATTCCGTTCACCGCGTTGGCCGAGATCATTACCTTGCCACCCCGACGGTTGACCAGATCTTTTTCGAAATGAGGCGGAATTTCCAGGATAATATCCGACTGGTTTCTTTCGATACTTTTCATCGCTTTATTGTAGTTTGGCGAAATATCCGTCAGTTTGAAATAGTTGGATGAGATGATTTTCTGAGTAAGCTTCTGCGAATAAGTGCTGTGATCGTTATCGACCACACTCAGATTCAGATTCTTAATTTCGTAACTCGCTGCCCATGGGAAAACGAGCAACACCATAAACGGAAACATGAAAATCATTTTCGGAAGAAACTTGTTCCGGAACAGTTGTTTAAACTCTTTTCTAAGAAGATATTTTATCATGTTGTTAAGACTGCCCCCAGCCCCTAAAGGGGAGCCAAGAGAGATTAGTACTATTTGATTAAATCCATTTTAAACTACCCCAAAATTCTAAACACGAAGTTAAAGGGAGCCCTAACCCCTAACGGGAAACTGGAATTACCTTCGTTTCGTATGCTTTTCTCTTTATTTTTCATATAAATATATCATACACAATACTAATATTGCTCCCCTTTAGGGGCCGGGGGTTCTTTTCTTTGTTCCCCTTTAGGGGTTAGGGGTGTTGTTTTACTCCAGTCTCACTTTAAACTTCTTGAGACTGATTGTAACCAATACAAAGCTCATAAGGCAAAGGACCCCTACTTCTTTTAGAACGGAAGTAATGCCTAATCCCTGAATCATAATGGCCTTGACGGCCGAGATATACCATCTTGCCGGGACAATATTGGATAACCATTGTAACGGCACCGGCATATTCTCGATGGGGAATATCATCCCCGACAGGAGCATGACCGGGATCATGAGTCCCATGCCCGAAATCAACATGGCTGCCTGTTGCGAATTAGTCAGTGTTGAAACCAACAGTCCAAGAGATAACGATACAAAAATATAGAGCAATGAAACGAATACCAGACTCAATAAACTTCCCGCAATAGGAACTTTAAGTACAAATACCGACAATAGCATGATGGTGGCAAAATTCACGAACGAAAGGACAAAGTAGGGCGTGATTTTAGAAAGTATCGTATAAATCGGCTTCATGGGCGAAACCAGCAGAATCTCCATAGTACCCATCTCTTTTTCACGAACAATGGCAATCGAGGTCATCATGGCACAAATCAGGATCATAATCATGCCCAAAACGCCGGGTACAAAATTGAACGCACTCAACATTTGCGGGTTGTAAAGCATCTTTATTTCAGGAGTAATTTGATACGGATTGGTACTTTGGCCCATCAATTCTTGTTGGTAGGACGCAATAATATTGCTGGCATAAAAGGTGAATGATGTGGCGGCATTCGGATCGGTGGCATCGGCAATAAGCTGGATATGGGCTTTTCCGGTATGCCGGAGCTTTTCACCAAAATGATCCTCGAACACTACTACCAGTTTTGCTTTGGCATCCCGGAAAATCGGTTGGATCTGGTCCGTATTATGAATCTTTGCCACAACATCGAAGTAGGCACTGGCATTCAATTTGTCGATGATGCGACTGCTTGCTTCATCGTTGGTCGGAGCCAATACAGCTACCTGCGTATCCTTTACTTCGGTGGTGAGTGCAAAACCAAATAGAATGATCTGGATGATGGGCATCAGGAGCAAAATCATGATCGTGGTTTTGTCGCGCAGGATATGGTAAAATTCTTTTCGAATAAAGGAGAGCAATTGTTTCATTTTAGTTGACAGTTGATAGTTGACAGTTGATAGCTAATAGAACTGTTATTTCTTTTTATTGTTTTCTTTCGCTGATTTTATAATGCTTATCAACATTCTGATTAATTCCTGGCAATCTGTTGCAATTGATGAAAATGATATGTCATCAAAAAAGTCGCTATCGTGCAATAACATCAACCAGTATTCAGTTTCATTTGCTTCTTTCAAAGCAATACTCATTTTATGAATAAAGTCAGCAGTTGATTCTGCATGTTCAGCTTCCCTGATAAGCGCGCCAATTGCAGTTCCACTACGCAGTAACTGCTTTGACAACACAAATTCGCGTTGTTCAGAACTAAGATATTTGTATGCTTTAATAATCCTCAATGCAAAAGCATAAGACTTGTATTTTACAGTTCTTTCTTCCATAAATCATTAGCAGGCATCTATTTATAAATGTGGTTAATATAA
>JAUZOM010000169.1 GCA_030706465.1 Bacteroidota bacterium
ACCGGCAAGGCGCAATATTCTTGTTTTCCAAACGGGAAAGGTGGTATTGTTGACGATCTACTGGTTTATCATTTTGAAGAAAACAAGTATCTGCTGGTTGTAAATGCTTCAAATATAGAGAAAGACTGGAATTGGTGCACAAAAAACAATACGGAGGGTGCAGAACTTGAAAATGCTTCTGATTGGATGGCGCAGTTGGCTGTACAAGGGCCAAAAGCAACAGAATTACTTCAAAAGCTTACCACAGTCGATTTGGCTCAAATTCCTTATTACGGTTTTGCTGTAGGTGACTTCGCAGGTGTGGAAAATGTAATCTTGTCGAATACCGGCTATACGGGTGCAGGAGGTTTTGAATTATATTTCTATCCCGAATATGGTGAAAAAATCTGGAATGCACTTTTCACGACAGGCGAAGCATATGGTATTAAACCTATCGGACTTGGAGCGCGTGATTCTTTACGTCTTGAAAAAGGATTTTGTTTGTATGGAAATGATATTGATGACACAACTTCGCCTATAGAAGCCGGATTAGGATGGATAACAAAGTTTGTTGAAGGAAAGCGTTTTATTGACCGTGAGTTGTTGGAAAAACAAAAGACGGCAGGTGTAGACCGTAAATTGGTTCGTTTTGAATTGAAAGGACGTGGCATTCCCCGGCATGAATATGAAATTGTAAATGAAAACAATGATGTTATCGGGCATGTTACTTCAGGAACTATGTTACCGGACAGCAAGAAAGGAATTGGAATGGGTTATGTACAAACAGCCTATTGTAAGCCCGGTTCAACTATCTTTATTAAAATCAGAGCAAATAATCTTGAAGCTGTTGTAGTGAAATAATAATCTTTTTTATCAGGTTCGGAAAGTTGGTATTTTCAGGACATTAAAAAGGTCTTACCGGTATTATTTACTTTTGTAAATTAACCGGTAAGACCTTTTTTAATTAAGAGTATTACAACTCGATTTTAGTCGAATTATTATTTTTAATTTCCTCCACAATAGCATCCAGTACAGCAATTGCCGTCATATTGACGATGTCACGAACAGAACTTTCTACATCCAGGATATGAACCGGTTTGTTCAGGCCCATTTGAATTGGTCCGATGCTTTCGGCCAATCCCATTTCGATCATCATTTTATAAGCCGTATTGGCAGAACTTAAATTAGGGAAGATCAATGTATTTACATTGCGTCCGCTTAACTTGGAGAATGGATATTTTTTATCACGAAGCTCTTTGTTCAACGCAAAAGTAACCTGCATTTCTCCATCCACAATCATTTCAGGATACTTAGTATGCAAGGTATCAACAACCTGATGTACGCTTGCAGGACTGCCTTGTTTGTCAGATCCGAAATTAGAATACGAAAGCATTGCCATTACCGGTTCATGAGCAAAAAACTTAACCGTGTCATGAGTCAGTTTGGCAATATCAATAAGAGCTTCGGTTGATGGGTGACGGTTGAAAAGAGTATCAGCTAAAAAGAAAGTTCCTTTTTTAGTGTTCATAATATGCATGGCTGCTATATGATTCAACCCTTCGCGAACTCCGATAACATCTTTGGCAGCTTGTACAGAATCGGCATACTTGGTATATACTCCGGTAATAAGCGCATCAGCTTCTCCTGTTTCAACCATCATCATCCCAAAGTAATTACGTTCATACATTTTTTCGTATGCTTCGTCAAAAGTCATTCCTTCACGAGTTCTTTTATCCGATAATTTTTGTGCATAGGAAACCCTGCGTTTTTCTTCCCGGTCGTGACGTAAATTGACAATTTCAATACCGGTCAGATCAATATCATTTTCAGCAGCAATACTGGCAATTTTTTCTTCATTTCCCAACAATACAGGATAGCATATGCCTTCAGCCAGAGCAGATTCAGCAGCCTTAAGCATATTGACATGATTTGATTCAGAGAATACAACTCTTTTTGGATTTTGACGGGCTGTATCGTAGAAACGACGCAACATCTTATTGTCATTGCCCATTAATTCGTTTAGCCTGTCATTATAGGCGTTCCAGTCGGTAATTTGTTTACGTGCTGCACCCGATTCCATAGCGGCACGGGCAACAGCAGGGGCAACAGTTGTCAATAAACGTGGGTCAAGTGGTTTTGGAATGATATAATCTCGTCCAAAAGTAATCCGTTTCAAGTCATAAGCTGCATTTACAACATCGGGAACCGGTTTTTTTGTCAGTTCTGCAATTGCACGAACAGCAGCCACCTTCATTTCTTCATTGATACATTTGGCACGAACATCCAAAGCCCCACGGAAAATATATGGGAATCCCAATACGTTATTGATTTGGTTCGGATGATCGGAACGTCCGGTAGCAAATATAATATCCTGACGAGCCATTAAAGCGTCTTCGTAGGATATCTCAGGATTTGGATTAGCCAACGCAAAAACGATTGGATTTGCATTCATAGAGCGAACCATATCAATTGTCAGGACTCCGGCGACTGATAAACCTAAGAATACATCGGAATCTTTTACCGCTTCGGCCAATGTTGTAATTGTTCTATCGGTTGCAAATGGTTTTTTGCGGGAATTTAAGTCGGTGCGTTGTTTGTTTATAACGCCTTTGGAATCCACCATCACAATGTTTTCCAATTTAGCACCCAGCATCATATATAACTTTGTACATGAATTAGCTGCTGCACCAGCTCCGTTTACAACGATTCTTACATCTTCAATTTTCTTTCCGACTAATTCAAGGGCATTGATTAAACCTGCTGAAGAGATGATAGCTGTACCGTGTTGGTCGTCATGCATTAACGGAATATCCAGCTCTGCCTTCAACCGTTCTTCAATTTCAAAGCATTCAGGGGCCTTTATATCTTCCAGGTTTATTCCTCCAAATGTAGGAGCAATAGCCTTTACAACCTGAATGAATTTTTCAGGGTCTTTTTCATTTACTTCAATATCAAAAACATCAATTCCGGCAAAAATTTTAAATAGCAGGCCTTTACCTTCCATGACGGGTTTTCCGGCCATAGCCCCGATATCACCTAAACCAAGTACTGCGGTTCCATTTGAAATAACTGCCACTAAATTGCCCTTTGACGTATACTCGTAAGCAGCATTCGGATCTTTTTCAATTTCTAAACAGGGCTCAGCTACTCCGGGAGAATAAGCGAGTGATAAATCGCGTTGAGAGCTGTAAGGTTTGGTTGGAACTACCTCAATTTTCCCGGGTTTTCCCTGGGAGTGATAGAGAAGAGCATCTTCTTTTGTTATTTTTGCCATAATAAATAAATATTAAATAATGTATATGATAAATAGGAAAACGTATTTAATTTGTTGCGAAATTACATAAAATAATGTCAATATGAAATTATTATGCGTTAAATTCTTACATAAATATTATATTTCAAAATGATGGTCATCGAACTTCATGGTAAAATTGTGACCCCAACGAAACCCTAATTTCTTAAATTCTTGTACTACAGGGTTTAATCTGTAAAATGTGCCGGGTATTGAAGCGTTAAAATGAGCTCCGGAGGGCTTATTTAAATGTCCTTCATATCCCTTTTTCCAACGTACCGGATTAAAATATGGATTTATATCAATGGCCATCCCTCTTGCATGTTTTGAAAAACTGATGTCCCTATAGCAAAAACTGTATGTATTGTTTGCTTGCATTGATGCATCATCGTCCCAGTGATACTTTACGACTGGAATGGCATGTGCCACCGGAAATTTTTCATGGAACATGTAATTGAACAGGATGAGAATCCTATCCGCGATTCTTTTGTTAGTCAGAATTTGGCCTTGATGAATTTTTCTATCGGTTGAATAATATTTTACGGTGATTAATTCCAATTGGTTGATAATTTCCTTAGGTGCTTTTGAACCTTTTATTGCTTCCTCGAAGGAATAATTACAGTCAATGATAGCTGACTCATGGGTGATATTCGTTCTTTTCTTGTTTGAATTAACCGAATCACTTTTTGGGTGAGAACATGATAGTAACACAAAAAAAATACCGCAATAAGATAGTGTTTTAAACATTTGAAAATACTGGCAACCGGAATAAATGTTAATGAGATATTTACGCTCTGAAAGATCAGTGTATTTGCTAAATCTATTACTGGCAAAGTTACAAAAATAAAGAACTATTTTAATAAACAAAGTTGATCTATTTTTACGGATATTATTTTGTTTAACACATTGAAACTAAAAAAAAGAATTGACTATGCTCAAATAATATGTACATTTGCAAAAAGAATAAATTCTTCGGTTTCATGCGACTAAATTCCCTATCCATACTCAATTATAAAAACATTCGTGAAGCAGAACTCTTGTTCTCATCAAAAATCAATTGTTTCATTGGAAATAACGGCATGGGGAAAACCAATGTCCTGGACGCAATTTATTTTTTGTCATTTTGCAAAAGTCATTCTAATTCCATTGATTCGCAGAATATACTTCACGATGCCGAATTTTGTCTTATCCAGGGGAAGTATCAGGTAGGCGAAAATGCCGAAGATATCTATTGCGGCATTAAGTATCGACAAAAGAAACAATTCAAGCGGAACAAAAAAGAATACGACCGTCTCTCGGATCATATCGGCCTATTGCCGCTGGTGCTGGTTTCCCCTGATGATTCGGCCCTGATTTCAGAAGGAAGTGATGAGCGCAGGAAATTTGTAGATGGCGTAATTTCCCAATATAATAAAACCTACCTCAACCAATTGCTTCAATATAATAATGCGTTGAAACAACGCAATGCGTTGATTAAGGCTGAAAATCTTGTTGATGAATCGCTGTTGGATATCTGGGAGGATCAAATGGCCTTGTTTGGCACTTACATATATGAACAACGCAAACAATTCATCGATGAATTCATACCCATTTTCCAGAACTTTTATTCCATCATCTCCGGTGGAAATGAACAAGTAAGCCTGACATATCACTCCCAGCATGATGAACATGATATTAAAACCCGTATGATGGCCACACGCGATCGGGATCGCATGCTGGGGTATTCTACCCAGGGAATTCACAAAGATGAGTTGGAAATGCTTTTGGAAGGCTATCCCATTAAACGGGTCGGTTCGCAGGGTCAAAACAAAACCTATCTTATTTCACTTAAACTGGCACAATTTGATTTTCTAAAACGTACTCATAATTTATCCCCCCTCCTGTTGCTTGATGATATTTTCGATAAACTGGATTCTAATCGTGTGAAGAAGATTGTCGAATTAGTATCGGGTGAAACCTTCGGGCAAATTTTTATTACCGATACGAACCGTGAACATTTAGATTTAATTCTGCACCAACTTGGACAAGAAGCTACTATTTTCAGGGTCGAAAATGGTGAAATTACGTCCTGATCCCTTTCAAAATGCTAGTTGTTTCTTTTATTGTTTAAAAACAAATCTAAAAGAGATATTTCTTTTTTGATCAACTTGTTTTTAAATCAAATTTCGTTTTTGGAAATAATTTCCAGGAACGAAATTTTTATTTTATTGATTATAAATGATATAACAATAATTTTGGAAAACTTTTTATATTTTTGCTGAAAAATATATGTTTAATATTGCATTATAAAGAATAATTGCCTAACATTGTAGTCCGATTCCATCGCGATTTATTTTATTACAATATACTTATACTAATCTTATTAAGAATTTTTTATCATGGGAACAAAAACCTATACTCCGGAAGAAATAAAAGAGTCTACTCTTCGATATTTCAAAGGAGATGATTTAGCGACGAAAGTCTGGGCTACAAAATATGCCCTGAAAGATTCATTTGGTAATACTTACGAGTTGAATCCGGATGATATGCATCACCGGTTAGCCAGTGAAATCGCCAGAGTAGAAAAAAAATACCCCAATCCGCTGTCTGAAGCCGAGCTGTTTGAGTTATTCCGTGATTTTAAATACATTGTTCCCCAGGGAAGCCCAATGACCGGAATTGGGAATGAATTTCAGGTAGCCTCGCTGTCCAACTGTTTTGTAATTGGCTTTGATAAGGATTCAGACTCCTATGGGGCGATTATTAAAATTGATGAAGAGCAGGTTCAGTTAATGAAACGCCGTGGTGGTGTAGGCCACGATCTTTCACATATTCGTCCGAAAGGTTCCCCTGTAAAAAACTCTGCATTGACCTCTACGGGGATTGTCCCTTTCATGGAACGTTATTCCAATTCCACCCGTGAAGTTGCTCAGGATGGGCGCCGGGGTGCTTTAATGCTAAGTGTTTCGATCAAGCATCCGGATTCTGAAACATTTATCGATGCCAAAATGGAGTCAGGCAAGGTCACCGGGGCTAATATCTCCGTGAAGCTGCATGATGACTTTATGGAGGCTGCTATCAACAACAGGCCCTATATTCAGCAATATCCTGTTCAATCAACCGATCCGTGGTTTAAAAAGGAGGTGGATGCTAATGCACTCTGGAAAAAGATCGTTCATAATGCCTGGCAATCTGCCGAACCGGGAATCCTTTTCTGGGATACTATTATTCGCGAATCAGTTCCCGATTGTTATGCCGACCTGGGTTATAAAACGGTCTCTACCAATCCGTGTGGAGAAATTCCACTTTGTCCGTACGATAGCTGCCGTTTGTTAGCCATCAATTTGTATTCTTATATCAATAATCCTTTTACCGATAAAGCTTCTTTCGATTTTGAGCTGTTTAAAAAACACGTTGGTTTGGCTCAGCGCATCATGGATGATATTATTGACCTTGAAATGGAAAAGATCGATAAGATCATTGATAAAATTAAATCAGACCCTGAAAGCGACGATATTAAAAATACCGAATTGCAATTGTGGAATAAGATCAAAACTAAGACATCGCAAGGCCGTAGGACCGGTGTAGGAACTACCGGTGAAGGGGATATGTTGGCTGCCATGGGCTTTAGGTATGGTACGGAAGATGCTACCGATTTTTCTGAAAAAGTGCACAAAGCTGTTGCTTTGGCAGCTTACGGCTCATCGGTTACCATGGCCCAGGAGCGGGGAGCATTTACCGTGTATGATGCGAAAAGAGAGGAAAAGAATCCCTATATCCAACGTTTACGTGAAGCGGATCCTGAATTGTACGACCGGATGGTCAAATATGGCCGCCGGAATATTGCCTGTCTGACGATTGCCCCGACAGGCACCACCAGCATCATGACTCAAACTACGTCCGGGGTTGAACCTGTATTTATGGCCGTTTATACCCGTAGGCGCAAGGTAAATCCGAATGATAAAAATGTTCGGATTGATTTTGTAGATGAGAATGGTGATTCCTGGGAAGAATATCTTGTTTTCCACCATAAGTTTGTTACCTGGATGGAGGCAAATAATTATTCTACCACTAAGAATTACACGAAAGAAGAAGTGGAAGAAATGGTCGCTAAATCGCCCTACTACAAAGCTACAGCCAACGATGTCGATTGGTTGAAGAAAGTACAAATGCAGGGTAGAATCCAGAAATGGGTGGACCACTCGATCAGTGTAACCATTAATTTACCCGCTGATGCCACCGAAGAACTTGTCGGTAAACTGTACGAAGAGGCATGGCATTGCGGTTGTAAAGGAGTAACTGTTTACCGGGATGGTTCCCGGGCGGGAGTTTTAATTGCGGTTGAAGATAAGAAGACGGAAAAGAAAGAAGAAAAGAAAGAAAATTGTTTTTGTTATGATGCAAATCATGTCACCCGTCCAAAAGAACTGGATTGCGATATTGTCCGCTTTCAAAATGCAAAGGACAAGTGGATTGCTTTTGTCGGTCTGTCCAGCAATGGCCGTCCATACGAAATCTTTACCGGATTGGCCGATGACGAAGAAGGAATCTTACTTCCCAAGACGGTAACCCAGGGAAAAATCATTAAAATGGTGGATGAGTTGGGAAATAAACGGTATGACTTCCAGTTTGTCAATAAACGCGGCTATAAAACGACCGTGGAAGGATTGTCGCATAAATTTGACAAGGAATTCTGGAATTATGCCAAATTAATATCCGGAGTGCTGCGCTACGGAATGCCGATCGATCAGGTTATTAAGTTGGTATCAGGCCTTCAGCTCGACAGTGAATCGATCAATACCTGGAAAGTGGGTGTTGAACGTGCGTTGAAAAAATACATTCCGGATGGTACCCAAATTAAAGAACAACCTTGCCCGGAGTGCGGACAGAAAACACTGGTTTATCAGGAAGGTTGCCTGAAATGTAATAACTGTGGGTATTCCCGCTGCGGTTGATATCTGAATCAATCCCTTTATATAAAAAAGACGAGCTGTTATCAGCTCGTCTTTTTTTATATAATGAATTTAATGACCTGTTGTTTAATTAGTTTCACCCAGGCAAGACGGACTTCCGGTTAACCCGGGCGGCTGCTTTTCTATATTTCGCAGGCTTTACCGGCTATTCCCGTAGAAATACCGAAAGCTTATTTTCCGGTTAAAGCCGTGAATGTTTTCTTACCCTTCAGGTAATAGTCCAGGACGATGCTCTGTTGTAAAATATCCGACTTGCAGTCAGTCGTTGCACAGGATATGTTTTGTTTTCTTTTCGCTTCAAAAGCGGGTTGTAGCTGCTTATAGGCCCTGCGGGCTTTGATGACGCTCATGGCATTACGGGGCTTTCCGGTTATAAACAATTGGATTGCTGCAGCATAGTCGA
>JAUZOM010000017.1 GCA_030706465.1 Bacteroidota bacterium
CGAAAAAGGAATTATAAAAAAATTACTAAATAGATTGGAAATACATAGACAATACATAGATAATATGTATCTATATAAATACGTTTTGAATAGGTATTAAATAGGTATTATATACGTATTATATAGGTATTATATAAGGCCCCTTCCAGGAGTTTCCCGGGAGGTTCTGCACAGCCTGGTAGGAGAAAGAGTCCCGGTGAAGCAACGGGAGAACTGTGTAAGTAAACTCCTGCGAAACTTTAGATACAATAAAACAAAAGCGGATGACTCTAAAAGAATCATCCGCTTTTCGTTTTATTGTATTAAGAAACTTATCTTTTCTTATACGAAGACGATCCGCCCTTATAAGAAGATCCGCTGCGACGATCGCTACTGCCTGAATAAGAACGACTGCTTCCACGGTCACTTGCATCACGGTTACGCCATGGTTTCTCAGAGTCACCTCCATTACTTCCGGAAGAAGGACGACTTCCATAACTACGATCACCGCCACGATATCCGCCACCGGAATATGAACCGGAGCCACCGCCTGTACGGGGGCGATATTCTGGTTTGCGTCCACCATCAGATGACCGGCTACCCTTAGCTTCCGAAACTTCCACTTCCGATTGTCCTGCAAAAGCATTAACTACCTGTTCAAGTTGATCGGCAAATACATCAAAGAATGAAAATTTATTGGTCACTTCGATGGAACCGATATTGATTGATTTATCGCCGGTAACATCATTGATAATGCCTAACAAGCGTTTAGGATCTATTCCTTCGCGTTCACCAACATTCATTTTCAAACGAATACGACCTCCCGGTTTTGATCCACGTTCACCTCTTTCGCCCCGTTCACCCCGTTCACGTGTTGCATGTTCGGGTAAATTTAAATCCTCTGCATTTTTATAATAACTCAGGAAACGATTAAATTCCAACGAAACGAAACGTTTCAGGATTTCCTCCTTGCTCAGGTATTCCAACTGTTTCATGATTTGAGCCATATAAGGTTCAATTTGTTCTTCGCTCACTTCCACATTTTCCATGCGGTCGATCATATAAAACAATTGTTTCTTACATACTTCCAATCCGTTTGGAATCTGTTCCTGCACAAAGCTTTTACGGAGCATGCGCTCTATATCTTTGATTTTAAATCTTTCTTTGGAATGGATGATCGATACAGCAACACCTTTTTTGTTGGCACGACCGGTACGACCGCTACGGTGGGTGTAGATTTCCACGTCATCAGGCAAATTGTAATTGATAACATGAGTCAAATCGCTCACGTCCAATCCACGGGCTGCCACATCGGTAGCTACCAATAACTGGATATTACGGATACGGAATTTTTGCATTACATTATCCCGTTGTGCCTGAGAAAGATCCCCATGTAGTGCATCGGCATTGTAGCCATCGTGCATCAATTTATCCGCCACCTCTTTAGTTTCCTGGCGGGTACGGCAAAAGACGATACCGTAAATATCAGGATTCAAATCCACAATACGTTTCAGCACCAGATAACGTTGCTTTGCCTGCGAAACATAATAAACATGTTCCACATTTTCCGACCCAGAGTTTCTGGTACCAACAGTAATTTCTTCGAAATTCTTCATATACCGCTTGGCGATATTGGCAATTTCTTTTGGCATGGTAGCCGAAAAAAGCAGGGTGCGACGGGTATCGGGAGTGCGTTCGAGGATCGTTTCAATATCTTCCTTGAAACCCATATTCAACATTTCGTCTGCTTCATCGAGCACGAGAAAGTCAATGGCTCCCAATTCAATTTTGCCACGCTCAATCAGGTCGATTAAACGGCCCGGAGTTGCCACAATAATTTGCGGAGCTGTATCCAACTGACGTAGTTGCGTACGAATGTCTTCGCCACCATACACCGGCACAATACGCATACCACGCATGTTTTTGGAATATCCCTTTAAATCGTTGGCAATCTGGATACATAGTTCACGGGTTGGCGAAAGCACAAGAGCCTGGACCTGCTTGCGGGAAGCATCAATCATATTCAACACCGGCAACCCGAAAGCTGCTGTTTTACCGGTTCCTGTTTGAGCAAGCGCCACTAAATCGGCAGTTTGTTCTAACATGAAAGGGATAACTTTTTCTTGTACGGGCATAGGTTGCTCGTAGCCAAGTTCATTGATGGCCGATAAAATATCGTCCTTCAAATTCAATTCTTTAAATGTCATTTTGTTGTTTTTAGTACACGTCTCGAGTAGTCATCCGGCGAATATTTCATGAGAAAAAATTGACTTACTTCAACCTCTCACGGAACCCTCATAAAACTTCTGAGCTTTTAAGAACAAAAGTGGATTCGGGTTTCATTCGTTTTTCCAAAACGTGTACCCTCAGATAAGCAGTCTGCAGTAGTTAATGCAGTGTGTGCGGATATTTTACTCACAACGTATAGTTGTTTTTAATTCGGGCACAAAGGTAGTGATAATAATTGAGATATTTATTAGTACCGGTAAAATATGTTTGAATTACCTATTATGCTGATTATTAAACATTCTATTGCATTTTAAATTTTGAAAAAACAATAAAGAGATTGATCTTCAAATTATCCGGATATTCTAACATCAATCCGTCTTGTATTATTGAAATTTTTCTTTAATTTTGCAGTCGGATTTCAAGAAAAACATGTATTTGAATATCAAACTATTATAATATATTATATTTATGAAACTAATGACTAAAAGCCCTTTGCAAATTGCACGTGCCAGCTATCAACCTAAATTGCCGGTAGCACTGAAAAGCAATGTTGTCCTGAAGGAAGGATCCGCTACTGAATCGGTAGCCGATCATGCTGAAATCAAGAACCTGTTCCCGAACACCTATGGAATGCCGTTGATAACTATCGAACCGGGAGACGCTAAAAAAAATCCTATCATGGCTGTTGGTGTTATTCTTTCCGGTGGACAGGCTCCGGGTGGTCACAATGTTATTTGTGGTTTGTATGATGGCTTAAAATCATTGAATCCAAGCAATAAATTGTATGGCTTCCTGGGCGGTCCAATTGGATTGGTCGATCACGAATACATTGAACTTACGAAAGAAATTGTAGATGAATACCGCAACACCGGTGGCTTTGACATTATCGGTTCCGGCCGTACCAAGCTTGAAGAAGAATGGCAATACGTCAAAGGTGCTGAAATATGCAAAAAACTTGGAATCAATGCTATTGTGATTATCGGAGGTGATGATTCGAATACCAATGCCTGCGTTTTGGCCGAATACTACTCGGAAAAGAAAACAGGCATTCAGGTGATCGGTTGTCCGAAAACAATTGACGGTGACTTGAAAAACGAAATGATTGAAACCTCTTTTGGATTTGACACCGCATGTAAAGTATATTCAGAATTAATCGGAAACATCCAACGGGATGCCAATTCTGCAAAAAAATACTGGCACTTTATCCGTCTGATGGGCCGTTCAGCCTCACATATAACCCTGGAATGCGCTTTGCAAAGCCAACCAAACATTTGTATCATTTCGGAAGAAGTTGAAGCAAAAAATATGACGTTGAATGATGTTGTTGATAAGATCGTTGCTGTAATTGTACACCGTGCAAAACATGGCCTTAATTTTGGTACCCTTTTAATTCCCGAAGGATTAATCGAGTTTATCCCGGCTATGAAAACGCTGATCGCAGAACTCAACGAATTACTTGCCGAAAATGAAGATTTCATAGCATTAAATTCTGACGAAGAAAAACGTGAATATGTAAAAAGCATGTTGACTCCGGAAAGCACACTGGTTTACCGCAGCCTACCAAAAGGAATTGCAAGACAATTAACCCTTGACCGCGATCCACATGGTAACGTTCAGGTATCATTGATTGAGACAGAAAAACTGTTGATCGAGATGGTGGCAAAACGTCTGGTACAACTTAAAGCAGAAGGTAAATATAAAGGTAAATTCTCTGCAATCAACCACTTCTTCGGCTATGAAGGACGTTGTGCCATACCTTCAAATTTCGATGCTGACTATACTTATTCACTTGGCTACACAGCTTCAGTTTTAATTTCTGAAGGCAAAACTGGTTACATGGCCTCCATTCGTAATCTGACTGCTCCTGCTGCCGAGTGGATTGCCGGAGGTGTGCCAATCACTATGATGATGAATATGGAACGTCGCCATGGAAAAATGAAACCGGTTATTCAAAAAGCATTGGTTCAATTAGATGGTGCTCCGTTCAGGTATTTTGAATCAGTTCGTGAAGACTGGGCCGGTGAAAAAATGACTTATATCTATCCGGGACCTATTCAATATTACGGACCTACTGAAGTGTGCGACCAACCAACGCGTACGTTGCAACTGGAACAAGGAAAGAATATCTATTAAAAAACGATAGATCAATTTTCATATAACGGACTTGCCAAGAGGTGAGTCCGTTTCTTTTATCTAAGAGCCAAAAATCAATACCGGATTTAACTAATTTCAGAAAAGTAGAACTAAAATATCATAGAAATGAACAGATCAACTATATTTTGATAATTTTACGCTACAATTCCGGTTGTTCCTGATTAGACACTATCAGATACCGGAATAACATAATAACCTATCAACTGTTTTAACTGATTAACCAATTAGCCATGATCCTACTCCTTTCTCCCGCAAAAATACAGAACTTTACTCCTCAGCAATTTGTAACCGAATACACCTTGCCGGAGTTTCTTGGAGCTGCCGAAATTTTGGTAAACAAAATAAAACAGTTATCACAGCCAGAATTAGCTGAATTACTTGAAATAAATTCAAATCTGGCTCAACTCAATGCAGACAGGCATTTCAACTGGCAACTACCATTCACGCCAAAGAATGCAAAGCAATCGGTATTCGTATTTAATGGTGAAGTTTTTCACGGCTTGGATGCCAAGAGTTTATCACCGGATGAATTCACCTATCTACAATCTCATTTGCGGATTCTTTCGGGATTGTATGGGGTATTACGTCCTTTCGATCTGATACAACCCTATCGTCTCGATGTAAGTACCCGACTGAAAACCGATGCAGGAAATAATCTCTATGCTTTTTGGAAGAACCACATCACACAGGCCATCAACAAAGCTATCATTTCATCTGGAGAACCAACTGTATTGCTTAATCTGGCTTCCGGGGAGTACTTTAAATCCATCAATCGCGCACACTTACAAGCAGATGTGATAGACTTCGACTTTCTGGAAAATAAAAACGATTCCTATAAGCCTGTAGTAGTATATATCAAGAAAGCCCGTGGCATGATGGTTCGCTATGTCATTCAAAACCGGATTGAGAATGTGGAGGATTTGAAAGGTTTTAATGCCGATGGGTATTGGTACAATCCAAGACTCTCGACAGAAAAAAAATTAGTATTTACCAGAGGATGATGATTAGGTTATTATGTTATTGGGTTATTGGGTTATTGGGTTATTGGGTTATTGGGTTATTGGGTTGGACAAGTAACATCAACTGTTCAGTTCACTCAGTTCAGTGTAGTTTCGTTAGTTTAGTTCTCACCTGTTTCAGAGCCAGACACTCATTCCTCATTCCTCATTCCTCAGGTTCACTGTATGACAAGCTACCACCCCGGCTGTTTCGGTTCTCAAGCGGCTGTTCCCCAGAGATACCGGAATAAAGCCTGCTTTCATAGCTTTTTGAACTTCCTCCTTGCTAAAATCACCTTCCGGTCCAATCAGAATCAAGACATCCGATGATCTTTTTATTTTGTTCTGCAAAAGTTTTTTATCATCTTCATAGCAATGGGCAATAAACTTTTGAGAAGCCTGATGATTTTTCATCAACTCTTCAAAGGTACACAGTGGATTTAATTTTGGGAAATAAGCTTTTACCGATTGCTTGGCAGCAGAAACAATAATCTTTTCAAGCCGTTCGGTTTTAATGATCTTGCGCTCAGAAAAACGGCACACAATAGGGGTTATTTCATCAATACCTATCTCGGTCGATTTTTCGATAAACCATTCCAGGCGTTCTATATTTTTGGTAGGTGCAATAGCGATATGCAGGCGGTAATCCCGCTTTCCATATTCCTGGATCGTTCCGGTAATTTCAAACGTACAATGTTTCGGATGTGGATTGCTTATTCTTGCATTGTAAAACCCTCCCACTCCATCAACGACTGTTATAGCATCACCTGCCAGCAATCGCAATACCTTGACAGCATGTTGCGATTCTTCTTCCGGAAGAACGTTACCGTTAGACAGATATGGAACGTAGAATAAAGACATTTTGATTTACAATTTAGCAATTTACTATTTACTATTCATATACAACTCTCTACAATCCGGAAATAAAAGTACAATAATCATAAATTGTAAATGTATAAATAGTAGGCTCCTAATAGATTACCCTTTTAGCAGCCAGCAAAGTATTCTTCATCAATGCAATACGAGTCATCAGACCTACTCCGCCGGGAACGGGCGTAATAAATGATGCTTTCGGTGCCACTTCATCAAATACCACATCGCCTTTGAGTTTGAAACCTGACTTTGTAAGTGTTGATGGAACCCGTGTTGTACCAACGTCGATAATTACCACACCATCTTTCACCATATCACCTTTTAAAAACTCAGGTTGTCCAAGGGCTGCAATAATAATATCCGCTTGCAAGCATATTTCTTTCAGGTTTTTAGTACGGCTATGGCAGACAGTCACAGTCGCATCACCCGGATACCCTTTTTGCATCATAAGAGTTGCGATTGGTTTCCCTACTATATTGCTGCGGCCAATTACAACACAATTCTTTCCTGAAGTAGGTATTTCGTAACGTTTCAGCAATTCAATTATTCCTGAAGGAGTTGCTGAAACATAACATGGCAAACCTATAGACATACGGCCCACATTAACAGGATGAAATCCATCCACATCCTTCCGGAAATCGATAGCTTCAATTACTTTCTCTTCCGATATATGTTTCGGTATTGGCAATTGGACGATAAAACCATCCACGTCATTATCCTTATTCAATTTATCAACTTCTGCAAGCAATGTTTCTTCCGTTACATCTTCTTCGAAGCGTATTAAAGTAGATGTAAAACCGCAATCACCACAGTCTTTCACCTTTCCGGCAACATAAGATTCGCTACCTCCATCATGACCGACAATAATTACAGCCAGATGCGGACGTTTTGCCCCCGCAGCTATCATATTTTTTACCTCTTCAGCAATTTCAGATTTTATTTTCTCAGATATGGCTTTGCCATCTATAAGTGTATACATGTTCTCTTAGTTGATTTGTTTCTCGTTCCGGACAAATAGTAAATAGTAAATTATTAAATAGTAAATATCTTTATCTGTGTTTTCCTATTTTCAATTTTCCCTGGCTCACAGTAGCCATTTTCATCATCTTGCTGGTTTGCTCGAATTGTTTCAGCAAGCGGTTCACGTCCACGATAGTCGTTCCGCTTCCTTTGGCAATACGTTGTTTACGGCTGCCGTTCAGCAGACTTGGGTTTTGGCGTTCATGAGGAGTCATGGAATAAATAATAGACTCTATTCCTTTAAACGCATCATCGCCAATTTCAACGTCTTTCAACGCTTTACCCATTCCGGGAATCATAGCTGCCAGATCCTTGATATTTCCCATCTTCTTGATTTGCTGAATCTGGGAAATAAAGTCATTGAAGTCAAACTGATTCTTGGCAATCCGCTTCTGTAACCTGCGGGCATCCTCTTCGTCATACTGTTCCTGGGCACGTTCCACCAACGAAACAATATCCCCCATTCCCAATATACGATCGGCCATACGTTCGGGATAGAACACATCCAGCGCATCCATCTTTTCTCCGGTACCTACAAACTTAATCGGTTTGTCGACCACAGAACGAATTGAAAGAGCCGCACCGCCACGGGTATCACCATCAAGTTTTGTCAGTATCACCCCGTCGAAATTAAGCCGGTCGTTGAATTCCTTGGCTGTATTTACGGCATCTTGTCCTGTCATGGAATCGACCACGAAAAGAATTTCCTGCGGATTAATCGCTTTTTTAATAGCAGCAATCTCCTTCATCATCATCTCATCGACCGCCAATCGGCCGGCTGTATCCACAATGATAACATCATTTCCATGAAGTTTAGCATATTTTATGGCTGCTTCGGCAATAGCTACCGGATTCTTGCTTTCCAGGTCTGAATAAACCGGAATTTGGAGCTGTTCTCCGAGAACTTTCAACTGTTCGATTGCCGCCGGACGATATACGTCACAGGCAACTAAAAGTGGGTTTTTGCTTCGTTTGGTTTTTAGCAGGTTTGCCAGTTTCCCTGAGAAAGTTGTTTTCCCCGATCCCTGTAACCCGGACATTAAAATCACACTCGGGGAACCTTTCAGGTTAATGTCTACGCTCTGGCCTCCCATGAGTTGAGCCAGTTCATCGTGTACTATTTTTACCATCAGCTGGTTTGGTTTCAGCGAAGTAAGTACATTCTGACCAATGGCCTTTTCTTTTACGGTCTCTGTAAATGATTTGGCTATTTTATAATTTACGTCAGCATCCAACAGGGCTTTACGAACATCTTTGAGCGTTTCGGCCACATTAATTTCGGAAATCTTTCCTTCCCCTTTCAGGATTTTAAACGACCGCTCCAGTCTTTCACTTAACGATTCAAACATAAGATCTTAATTATTTATTTTTTGAGAGCACAAAGGTACAAAAAATCGCTTTATTATCAAACCGTAATCCATAATCAAATAGTTTGCCGGCTAAATCAATTCCTTTTGCACATATACGACCAGATCCGGGAAAAATTGATGAAACAGTTTTTCCAGTTCATCACGATTTTGAATCAGAAACGTAATCGTTTCTTCCGGATGAATAGCCGGAACTTTATGATTAGCCATTATCTCAAGTGAATCTTTTAATCCCGCTAGCTTCGAATACTTTGAAAGCCGGTTAGTAAAAATGAAATGAAAAATAAATCCCTTCACTCGTTCTGGCAGATACCTGTAATTGACCAGTGCAACAAAATAAAAATGAAAAGCAAATTTATCCAACGATTTTTGCCGGAGATAATCCGAGAAATTATTGGCCAGGAAATAATCGAAATACATATCAACAAGGATACCCGAATAACGCCCAAAGGTTGGACGAAGCAAGGCTATCGTTTCCCGTACCACCGGATGTGAATCGGTAAAAGAATCAATCTTTCGATGTAACACGATTCCTCGACGGATATTTTCCGGATAGGCATTCAACTGGCTTCCTTTTACAAAATCACCTATAAAATTTCCTATCTGTACTTCGGAATCAGTTCCTGACAGGTAAATATGGGCTAAATAATTCAAACTACAAGTATTTTAAGTACAAATGTAACAAAAACCCAACAACCGTCAACTGCGATATTGGGGGAATAACATACTTTAGGCAAGTATAGCTATTTGTACACTATTGAATTTGTTTTAATTTTTGGATCATTCGGTAAACAGATTCCAAAATAAAATGGTTATTTGGTCTGAACAATTTCAATTGCTGTTTGTTTAATAAATGTTTATTCATTTATAATACGAATATGAGAATAAAAGATGAGGATAAGGTAAACAGAATCTATGGAGCTGCCATGAAGGTCATTAATCAGGAGGGCTTCCAGGGAAGTTCCATGACCCGGATTGCTACCGAAGCAAACCTTTCCCCGGCTACGATCTATCTCTATTTCGAGAACAAGGATGATATGATAAAAAAGCTGTTTATTCATCTAAAATCCAGGATGGGAAACTCTTATTTTAATTCCGATGCCGACTTATCCCCCTCCAAAGGAACTTTCCGAACCATCTGGCTCAATCATTATCAATATATTATGGATAATCCGGAAGAATACAACTTCCTTGAAAACTTTTCCAATTGTCCCCTGATCGGACACATTGAGAAAGAACACAATCAGGATTATTGTCCGGCATTCGAAGCACTGTTTGAACAGGCAAAGTCAGCAAGGCTGTTACAACCCTTGCATAATGATATTATTTATAGCTTGCTCTTTGCCCCGATCAGTCAGATGGTTAAGAAATCAAAATCTGAAGATAGAGCATTAACCACCAATGATTTGATTCAAATCTTCGAAGCTTCGTGGAAAGCAGTCAGCCAGTAAGAAAAATTTATTCCTTTTAAATGAACAATCATTCATTTATGGTTGTTGTATTATAAAACAAATGAAAGAACTTCCGTTCATAAAAATAAATAATGACTTTAATAGAAATAAACCCAACAGGTGGTGTCTCATAAAAGGATGACCGGACAAAAGTTTCCAGGAGAATAAACTGAATTTCACATTATCCGAATTGATGGCACCTTATCGAAGTTCAAAGGGCTGAGTTACTAAAAATAAATTCAAACGTTTGATTATTATAATAACAAGACACAACTTATCCTTTAAGAATCAAAACAATAAAAAACAACGATCATAAAAACAAAATGGAATTATTAGATGCATTCAAATGGCGTTACGCCACTAAAAAGTACGATTCTACTAAAAAAGTAGATCAGGTATTAGTAGACAAAATTGTAGAAGCAGCCCGTATAGCGCCCACTTCTTCCGGATTACAACCATTCGAAGTATTTGTCATTACAAATCAGGAGTTGAAAAACAAAATTGTTGCCGCTGCAAACGGACAGGAAATAGTGGCTGACTGTTCTCATCTATTGGTATTTGCCGCATGGGACAATTATACAGCCGAACGCATTGACCAAATATACGCTCTGACTACAACAAGAAGAGAACAACCGGCCGATCGCTATAAAGCTTATACCGACCGACTGAAAAATATGTACCTGAACAGGCCCGCCGAAGTGAATTTTGCCCATACTGCCCGTCAGGCATATATTGCCTTTGGCTTTGCAATCGCTGAAGCTGCTAGCCTGAAAGTAGATACTACCCCGATGGAAGGATTCGTAAACGAAGAAGTTGACAAATTGCTTAACTTGAGCGACAAAGGATTAAAAAGTGTAACCTTATTGCCAATCGGTTACCGCGACGAAACAAACGATTGGTTGGTTAACCTAAGAAAAGTCCGCAATCCGAGAGAAAAGTTTGTAACGGAGATTGCCTGAAAATAACTAAGTAGAAATGTTCGATAAATAACAAACCTCAAGACATATCCACTGCCTGGAGGTTTGTTATTTATTACTGTTTCGTTGACGCAACCTGGTTGTTTCCGGTCATAAATACGCAACTGTTGTGATATGTTTTCGAAAAATTGTATCTTTGACTTTATAAACAACTATGAAAAGAATTAAACTATGTACTGATAGTTGTGATTAGCTTTCAAAAAATTGTATCTTTGACTTTATAAACAACGTTTTCTTTTCTCTGTCCGTAATGCAATCAGTTGTGATTAGCTTTCAAAAGATTGTATCTTTGACTTTATAAACAACTAATTGATCGTATGTATCCCGGACGTAATGTTGTGATTAGCTTTCAAAAGATTGTATCTTTGACTTTATAAACAACTTGACCGGGGTCATGCTTTAACACGATTCTGTTGTGATTAGCTTTCAAAAGATTGTATCTTTGACTTTATAAACAACTTCAGTTCCTCCATTATATTTAAAAATTCTGTTGTGATTAGCTTTCAAAAGATTGTATCTTTGACTTTATAAACAACTGAAACATTTTCAAACTGTGCTAGGTTATCGTTGTGATTAGCTTTCAAAAGATTGTATCTTTGACTTTATAAACAACCAGGTTCATCGGTAACGATTTCGCCATCAGTTGTGATTAGCTTTCAAAAGATTGTATCTTTGACTTTATAAACAACAGAATGTTTGTAAGTCGTACTTAGTCAAAGAGTTGTAATGATAATTACAATTAAAAAATGAGCTGTTTATGAAGACAGAATCCCGCTCTAAAGGCGGGATTTTTGTTTCTAGAAAAGCTCTAATTGTTGGTAGGGAGTGGACACTGTTTTTTCTTTCTTCCCTTGAAAGAGTTCCATTTGTCCGAATTGTTTATCGGTAATACACAACACGCCCACCTGCCCGGCTTCCGGCAAGTAGTTTTTTACCCGTTTTATATGAACTTCAGCATTTTCACGGCTTGGACAATGTCGTAAATAAATAGAAAACTGAAACATGGTAAAGCCATCTTGTACCAATTTCTTGCGGAAATCGGTGTATGCCTTTTTCTCCTTTTTTGTTTCAGTCGGCAAATCGAATAATACCAATACCCACATAATCCTATATTCACTAAAACGTTCCATTTATTCTACGATATTAACTTTCCCAAAGTCCTAAATTTTGAAAAAGTTGTCTGTATTAGAAGAGTCAGATCAAACAAAATCAGGATAAGTAATCTTTCTCGCTTCCCCGGCATAACATTTAGCCAGCGATGCTGTTGTAAATCCTACGGCAATCATTAACGGACTTCGTTGATGATTGATGATCACATCTAAAACCGGAACAGTCAATAATTTTGCTTTAATGGATTTTGTAAGTTCGGATATATCTTCTCCACCATCCATGATTTCAATGACTAATTTATCAACGAAAGGCCGGTAAGGTTCCATGATGTCATCAGCCAGGCAATATGCATTATAACGGTTATGGTGATGAATACCAAATGTCGGAAGCAGTCCGCTTGCCACCAACGAACGGGCCACCACAGCCCGTAATATGGCATAACCATAGTTTAGCAGATTATTAGGTGGTATTCCTTCCCTTCCTCTCCGGAAATCAGGAAGCTTGGGAAAAAGGCTTCCCCAATAATAAGCGGCAGCTCGTGCTTCCAAATTATCTGTATCACCGCTCTTTACGTCGTTTACCCAGGCGAGCATATTTTTTACCACCACATTTCGCTTCGTATGTAACACATAGGCCTGATTGGTAATCTTAGCCTGGATGGTTTGTTGCCACAATTGTTTCAGGAGAGGCTGTGAAGCTTCAAGCTGGGTCTGGAAACGTTCGCTTTGAATCGTATTTCCACTTAACGGTAACTGTAATCCTACCGGCATTCGGCTACTGTCGCAGGTTATCATGGCACAATTGTTCGCTAATAGTGCTTCCATAAGCCCGTGGGTAATGGTAATCTGTTTATGATCGAGGATCACGACCCCGATATCTTCGATAGGTATGGTATTATTTCCGGTCTTGTCATCTATGCCGTTGGCTTCCGGCAAATGAATAACCAGTTGAGCATCCCGCATACTCAGGTAAGCGGGATTTCCAAAGTAAAGAGTGCGTTTAATCATAATGCTGGGTTTTAGAACTTATCCAAAGTCTCTTTTACTTTGGATAAGTAGCTCTAGCCATTCGATTATATTGAAATATTCCCTAAACGATCGACTTTGAGCTTTTCACAATACTGCTTGATTGATAAATTATTTTCGATTTCAAATTCCATCTTGTTAAGCAATGTAAATTCCACTTTATCTACAATTGTTGTTGCAATGTTTTGTTGAACAGCATATAGTCGATTCCCTGTAAAGCTAATAATTTTATAAATGCGATTACTATCTTGAATTTCTTTTGGACTAGTTAGAATATTCTCAATAGTAGGCATATACACCAAATCATTTGGTGACAAATGAAATAATAACTTGTTTCCCTTCTCATTTACTTCCGGCACTTCATTCCATCCTTGTTTTAGCCTTTCAATTACAATATTCAGCGGAATGGTTTCATAGCTGCGTTTGCCTTCTTCGTCAACATAAATAGCAAAGAAAAGATTGGTTCCTTTGGCAGACTCTACATATTTGTTGATCTTATTCCCGACAACACCAACATTAAACTTATTCCCCTTGGGCTCATAAGTTCGTACTTTTAGTATCGGTTGATGCTGCTTTCCTCGGTTTAATACGACAATGTTTTTATTCATTTCATCTATGCCTTCCGGAGAAAAAGCGAATTCAGGATGTTCAACAGTCTTTCCATCATTTTCTTCATTGTAATTTGACAAATGATTAAATAGTATTTGTTGAATGCCGGTATCCGTTATACTTTCTATTCTTTTGCTATTAAATGAAATATCTAAATTTACACGTGATGCAACTTGAATATCCTTGTCATTTGTAAAATAGTAAAGTTCAACTTTAGATATCTCTTTATCAAGCCATTTATTTTCCTGAGCAGCAAAAAACTTCTGAATCTTCTTTTTATCTAAACCTTCATTTATCAACTGCTTAATTTTGGTTTTTAGATTTTTGTCTACTAACATTTCCCATTGATCTATCCCCAACGATAAATTAACTGTCTTTTTCATCCTTAAATTCACTATCCCTGCAACAGTATCTTTATGCAATGGCTTGCGGATAGCCCAACTATCACCTTTTTCCTGCTTTTTTACAATTTTCTTTCCATCTTCATAACACTGATAGTTATTTACAGTCTTATTTATCACTCTCAAATTTTGTTTGAAGCTAACTACAATATTTTCAAAAGCAGTTTGTGCATCTTGGGTGAATGTATCCCAGGGTTTGTAAAACTGCCATTTGTAGTTGCCTTTATCATCGGTTTTAGATTTGTAACAAAGCTTGTATCTTAAATCAGCTCTGCTTACCTTGGCTGAGGCTTTAGCCGATTCATTATTTAAATAATTGATATGGCTTCGTGTAGCACAAGCTATAACCAATGCGTCCATCGCATGGTGACGATGATCAATCCGTTTCTTATTAAAGCCTTTCTGAAGTTCAAGTGGCATTTCTGTTTGAAAAACCCGTTTGCCCTCTTTGTTTGTCCATTGCCCAAAGTTATTGCTCTTTGTTAGTTCGTTCATGCGTTCAAAACGCGGGGTTACAATGCCGTTCCATACATCGTTCAATCCCCAATCCTGTTTTAGAATTGTAGTGATGCCTCCGGTACATGATATAACATTTTTAGACGTGGCTTCTAACTCTCCCTCTTCACGAACAATGTTGGATAAGAGCCCTTTTACTACTTTACTAATGTACCGGGTATCATTAAGTTGTCGTTGAACAAAATCTTCAGGAATATCTTCCATTAAGAGCTTTTTCATCTTACTGCGACTCTTGCTATAATATTGCTTAACGAAATCTTCATATTCTGCAATCGTGAAGATCTTTACCCTTTTACCATAGCTCAGTTCAATAATTCTTCCTTCGTTGTTTTTGATAAATTCATAACCCAGCGCATTATCTTTCTCCTTGTTTACTTCTGCTTCGCAAATTACCTTATTGCTCAACGAATCATCAAAATAGCGTGATTGAGGAATAACATGTTCTATTTCATAAGCCGATGTAAAAAGCTTACCAAGCGGAATTATTTCACCGGTATAAGGAGAGCGATACTTTTGTTCCAACCATAATTTGTAGCGTATCAGATCTGATCTTGAAGGTTGATTTGTTTTGGCTATTTTGGCAATATCTTCAGGTATTTCAATGCCTGAATTTAAGACTCCTTCTTCATAGATTCTCAAAATCTCTTGCTGGCTTGGAGAGTAGGGACGAACATTCTCCACATCCTGATTGATCAGTTCGGCTAAAAGGTATTTAATTCGTAAATTGGAGTTTTCGTTTTCTGCTATTTGGGCCGTCATTTTGGCTCGTTTGTCTGCCGGATTTTTCATCTCCCTACCCAACTCAATATGAATCTCAGCTATACTACCATATTGTTTCCAAATGTCTTTAACTACACGGAGAGTTTCGGTAATAACCTGTTCGACAATTGGGTTTCTGAGAGAATGCTGTTTAAACTCGTTTATGAATTTCTCCAAATCTTCAGGCGTTTCCCATTTTTTTACATTTCCTGACTCGGAATGTCTTCCGTAAACAGCATAGCAGGCCTGATAAGTGTTAATTCCTGAATAAGGATTGCTGCAATTTATAAAACTCTTTAGTACTTGCTTTGGAATGATGCTATCTGAAACTGTATCAATAAGGGAAGCATCGTGATGAATGGATTCTAATCTGGCTTTGATAGACTCAACTCTATCTTTTGTGTCTGCTGAAATAGTACCTTCATCCCAATACTTTCCCATTCGCATCAAAGGCAATAACTTCTTTATCGCTTTTTCGGAAAAAGCACCATATTCTTTTTTAAAGGGTGGAAATTCCTTGAATATTTCAACGAAGTCATCACCCAATTCATTTTTTATCGCAAAGGATTTTAATGCTTTCTCAATTTCTAATTTATCTTCTACCGAATAGAGTATATGCCACAATGCAAGCTCCGTGTCTTTATCTAAGAAATTTTCAGGTACGTGATTTACTTTTGAGAGTCGGTTGAGTATTTGAGTCCTGGTCTCATTTGCAGGGTAAAGTTTATCCTCTACATAATTCCAACGATATTTTTCGACGTTTTTCTTTAATCCAAATGCCGGATACTTCAAGAAAGCCTTTTGATCTACATCTTTTCTTTGATTCAACCAGTCGAAAAGAGCTACATATTCTTCCTCCGATTTCAAAAAATCCGAGGTTACATCGATGTCTGTTTGTAGCCTTTCATCAACTGTTCTTTCCCGTTCACAAATCCGGATATTTTGAATAAACTGCCATAAACGAAACTCCTGATAGATTGGATGCGACTTAGCAATACATTTAATGGGGTTTGTCTTCTTTTCGCCTGACTCTTTGTCAATAAAGGTACGTGTTTCGTATGTACAATTACTGATCAATGATTTCTTGCTTTTTAGCGGGCGTTGGTAAAAAATAATGTCTTCTAAAAACAAATAGGTGAAATCCCGATTTGCATTACTGCTTCGATGTCCTTCATTGTTCCCGTATAGGTCTTCAAGACAGGCCCTATACAATTCAGCATTATTTAATTCGGCATGAAATTCCTTTTGTTTTTCCAGAATGGCTTTAAGTTCATTTTTATAATATTTGCGTTCGATAGTACGCACTAATTTGCCATTGACTTTTTGACCGGGAGTATGCAAAAGAACATCATAAATATAGCAACCTACTGTTTTTTGACTTTTTTCTATATCCGATTCTGTTTTCTTCTTCAGTAATGTCCAGTCATCCTCTGAAGGGGCCCGAAACGAGCGTTTTTCTTTCCCATCCTTATCTGTTTTGACTGTTCCATCATTATTTAAATCTGTTGTTACAATAAAATCTTTGGTTTTCTCTTTCCATTCAAATAGCGGCGTTTTGCTCGAACGTCTGTAAATCCATCCATTCTCTAAAATAACATTATACCAAATATCTGTTTTCCCTTTTGGTGGCTCATCGGCTGTAACATCAACGACTCTTAAGGAATGATACTCCACTAATTTATTTGAATTTTCTTCTTCCTCTTCACCCCTTAATTGATAATAGCCTCTTTTCTGATTAAAGTTTAGTAATAACCAGGCTAATTCTTCTTTTTCTATTTTTTTGGATAATGCTTTTTTGCGTAAAAAATAAATAGTCCAATCATATGGTATTAGCTTCTCATTTTCAAAAAGCTGGGGTTGTGTGATCTTAAACTCTTCCACCATTTCTTTAAAAGAAGACTTGAAGATGAAATCAAAACTTCCATTTTCGTTCTCTCTCCAAACTAATTTGGGTTCTGTGTCTGATAAAAACTGACCTAACCGATTATCAAAATCAATGCATTTTTCATAGTGTACAGGCAGAAAGCCCATAATATGCAATACTCTGTGCAGTCTTTCCCTGCGTAGCAAATGTCTTTCTCTAAGCCTTCGTACTCCTCTAAATCCTGTCCGGTCGGCAGTTTGCGAAATGGAATTACCGCTATCAAACTTTCCCAACATATCTTGACTCATGGGAATTATTCTGCTTCCGATTCCTAAAATTCCTTTCTGATTGTCGACATCTTCATTTACCAATGCCCATCCAATGCTGTTTGTACCCAAATCCAATCCCAATATTTTCTTCATAATACGATCTATTTAAACGGTTTATTAAAGCCGTTAAAGTTAAATGGAATATTTTATTTTACAAAATATTTGTTAGATTAATTTAAATTTATATCTTTGTCGTACAATTTTTGAAGCTAATCACAATAAGGATTATTCCGTTGTGAAAACATGTAAGGCGGGGTAACTCGCCTTTTTTTTTATTATCGTGATTTTATAATCAGGCCTCCCCGGTTTAAAAACAGGCCAATTTAGCCCTCCTCATTCGCTGGTTTTCATCAATTCTCTTCCGAAACATCGCGGCCTTATTATCGCCTTTTATTCAGACTTTGTAGGGAGCTGTCAGAGTGATGTCGGAATTATCTCATAGTATTATATAGTCCCGATAACAGTGTTACCACTATCTCAATTTATACTGATTTTTTTATTGTATTGACGATGAAAGCACAAGGCGGACAGTTATCCATTTTAATTCTTCGGTTCGCACACAATCGTTTAAGGATTTCCATAACCGGCTTTAGACGAAACTGAAATTACAGGCCCATTTCCTTGAACTTTTCTTCCCTCTTATTGTTAGGAATACAATTTATATCCTCTATAATTATAAAACAGGTTGAACTGTTTTATTATCACAGAGGATTCATGCCGTTGAACGGATAGCCTTGCAAACATTCTGCGCACCGGAACAAATAAGTAATTGGAAATATACAGTACTCCCTGTTATTTTTACTTCTTACTGGAAGGAAATAAGGGAAGATTCGTAAGGTGTTCAATTCTCTACGAAGGGGAAGGAAAAAGGAAAATAGGGTTTTCTTTTTTGAACTGCCTCCCGGTCTTATTTTAGTCTTATTTTAGTCTTATTCCAGTTTAGGTATAGAGGGGGTTCAGTTAGGGTTCAGTTAGGGTTCAGTTAGGGTTCAGTTAGGGTTCAGTTAGGGTTCGGATAGGGTTCGGATAGGGTTCGGATAGGTAGACCTAACTAAACCCTCTCGAAACCCTCTCTATACTCCCGTTGAAATGTCTCTATACCTAACATGAGTCCCGGCTGGAGGAAGACTGAAGTAAGAGAATACTACCCGGGGAAAAAGGACAAAAGATGAAACAACATCCGTCAACGAGTTGGAATCCGGATAAGGATCGACTTCAACACCCCTCCTACTTCGTTTGATGGCCGGGCTCCGGATAACTGGTCAACAGAGATTGCCCAGGTGGACAAGATGGACATTCAGTTACTCCACTTACTTAAACAGGCCGATGAGCAGAAGTCAAGAACTGGACTATCGTATTTGTGCAAACGGCATGACATGACAGTCATTTCTAAACTCTTAAAACGATGAAAACAAGAAATTTTATTTTGTATTTAATGCTACTTATTATGGGTACTTTTAGTTCCGCTTACGGCGAAAAGAACACAAATTCGAAGATCAAGGAAGAAACTGTAACCTATACGGTGGGCGGTACTGTTTTCAGGGGATTTATCGCCTATGATGAAAACCGGAAGGGAAAACGGCCTGCAGTATTGGTGGTGCCCGAATGGTGGGGACTGAACGATTATCCCAAAATGAGGGCCCGAAAACTGGCCGAGTTGGGCTATATTGCCCTGGCCGTTGACATGTTTGGTGATGGAAAAATTGCGGTAACTCCTACCGAAGCCCAAACCTATACAGCTCCGTTTTACAGCAATCCACAGCTTTCTAAAGTCCGGTTGGATGCTGCAATCGACAAAATCAAAGAATATAAACAAACCGATCCGGCTAACATTTTCGCCATTGGCTATTGTTTCGGAGGGTCCGTTGTTTTAAATTCGGCTAAACTGGGAAGCAACCTGAAGGGGGTGGTCAGTTTTCATGGCGGACTGAAAGGGGTCCCGGCCGACAAGGATTTATTAAAGGCCAGGATTCTCGTTTGTCATGGAGCGAGTGATAAATTTGTTCCCGAAAGCGATGTTACGGCATTCAGGCATCAACTGGATTCCATTGGAGCCATTTATACTTTCATTGCATATCCGAATGCCACTCATGCCTTCACCAATCCGGCATCGACCGAAACAGGCAGGAAATTCAATATGCCCATTAAATATAATAAACAGGCAGACCAGGATTCGTGGAATGACATGAAAAAGTTTTTTGCATCAATCATACTGAAATAATGCACAATGCATAATTAACTTACTGACACTGAACTTTAGAAGATTGAAAAAACTTTGTCCTTAGCCTTTTTGGATAGACGTTTCTCGGGGATTAAACCTGAAAGAGAATGAAAGCCTGGAAGCAGCGGGCTTTCATTACTGAACATTAAATTCGAAGAAGTTTATTATCTGCAGAAGAACAATTTGAGCTTTAATAACAACATGGAAACAAAATCAATCAGGCAAACGGTAACATTCGAGGCTCCGGCCCGGAAAGTATACGATTTGATTATGGACCAAAAGAAGCATGCCGCTTTTACGGGTTACAAAGTGAGTATGAGCAAAAAAATAAATGGTAAATTCGATATTTTTGACGGGTATTGCCGCGGACATAATATTGAATTGATAGACGGCGAGAAAATAGTGCAGGCCTGGCATTTTCAGGAAGAAGGCTGGCCGGAAGATCATTATTCGATCTGTACTTTCCTTTTTAAACCGAAAGGTGACAAGACCCAGCTTACATTTACACAAAGCGGAGTCCCGGAACATAAAGTTGAAGAACTCAAGAGCGGTTGGAAACAATTTTACTGGAACCCCATGAAAGCTTATTTAAAAACGGGGGAAAGACACGTTACTAAAACAGAAACAAATACATGACCGGTCATCATTTTATGTTATTTATTAACAAGACATTGTAATGTATCCAAAAGAAGCCGGCTCCTTCGGGGACCGGCAATAAATTTATTTTGCAGATTAAAATAGTTTACTTACTTTTGTAGCGTAATAAATGTGGAGAGATTTGGACTGCTTGCAACCACAGAAAAAAATGCTAAATCGCAACCTCTTTCTGCCTCGTACAAAGTCCTGCACTAAATCATTCCTATTTTTTACAATCATCTGTTCATTGTAAAACAATTAATTATTAATTAAATATTATGGGATATTTATTTTCATCCGAATCGGTATCGGAAGGTCATCCTGACAAAGTAGCCGATCAAATTTCCGATGCCTTATTGGATAACTTTTTGGCACAGGATCCAAGTTCTAAAGTAGCTTGCGAGACCCTGGTAACCACCGGCCAGGTAGTATTGGCTGGTGAAGTGAAAACATCAGCCTATGTCGATGTACAATCGGTGGCCCGTGCAGTAATCATGGACATCGGGTATACAAAAGGCGAATACATGTTTAGCGGAGATTCTTGCGGCGTTTTCTCCTCAATCCACGAACAATCGGCAGACATCAACCAGGGTGTTGAGCGTACCGAGCCCATGGAACAAGGTGCCGGCGACCAGGGAATGATGTTTGGTTACGCTTGTAACGAGACTAAAAACCTGATGCCTGTAGCCCTCGATTTATCGCATGCATTGGTGGAAGAACTGGCGGCTATCCGGAAAGAAGGGAACGTAATGACTTACCTGCGTCCCGATTCAAAATCACAGGTTACTATTGAATACGATGATAACAACCAACCTGTAAAAGTTCATACCATTGTTGTCTCGACACAACATGATGACCTGGTACATCCGGCGCATCATGCGAAACCAACGGCTAAAGATGATGAGGAAATGCTGGCGATCATCAAAGAAGATGTGAAAACCATTCTGATTCCACGTGTTAAAGCCCGGGATGCTCAGTTTGCCCAACTCATCAAAGACGATGAGTACGTGTTACATGTAAATCCGACCGGAAAATTTGTAATCGGCGGACCTCATGGCGATACCGGATTGACAGGACGTAAAATCATTGTAGATACCTACGGAGGCAAAGGCGCTCACGGTGGTGGTGCTTTCTCGGGTAAAGATCCTTCGAAAGTAGACCGTTCGGCAGCGTATGCAGCACGCCATATTGCCAAGAACATTGTGGCAGCCGATCTGGCAAACGAAGTATTGGTACAGGTGGCGTATGCTATCGGGGTGGCTAAACCCATGAATCTGTATGTGAACACGTACGGAACTGCACAGGTAAAACTAAGCGATGGCGAAATTGCGGCGAAGATAGAAAAACTGTTTGATATGCGGCCAAAAGCCATTGAAGACCGGTTAAAACTACGCAACCCCATCTACCGGGAATCTGCTTCGTACGGCCACATGGGACGTGAACCAAAAGTGGTTACTAAAGACTTCCAGGATGGAAACGGAAAGAAAATTTCGTGCACTGTTGAGCTCTTCACCTGGGAAAAAACGGATAAAGTAGCCGATATTAAGGCTGAATTTGGATTGTAGAGAAAAGAACCAAGATCAAAGATCCAAGAACCTAGATTCAAGATCAAAAACTTAAGAGTTGAGAGAGCCCGGTTTACGTTGTAAGCCGGGCTCTCTTGTGTGTTCACTGGTTCTACTATCTGCAATTACAGTGCAGTCCAACCTGTCTTATCTCCGGATGGTGATTCATGCCTTAGATGGTAGCTTTGCGGGGATATTCCGAGGGTAGCGGAACAACTAAACCGGTAAATGAGACGAAGTTGAAATGGGACTCCGGTATTTGTGCGAACGGCATTACAACAATCCGGGTGTTTCATTCGTTTAAATACTAATTTAAAGGTCATGGCACAATCACCGGTTATTATTTTCGATGGCGTATGCAATCTGTGTTGCGGATGGGTACAGTTTCTTATGCGGAAAGATAAAAGAATGAAATTCAAATTGGTTGCAATCCAGTCTAATCGAGGCCAACATCTGCTGCAATCGGTTGGTTTACATAACCGAGACCTGGAAACTGTAATCTATTTAAAAGGGAGTCAATACTTTCGGGAATCATCAGCGGTATTGGAAATTCTCGAGGACTTAGGAGGAATGTGGAAAGCCGTTCGATTGCTTCGGCTCATCCCGAGAAGTGTTCGGGATGCAATTTATCGATATTTTGCTAAAAGGCGCTATCGGCTATTCGGGAAACGCTCAACCTGTCTGTTGCCTACGCCTGAAAATCAGAAAAGATTCTTGCTGTAAAATTAAAAAACTGATACAAGATTCCATCTTTTACTGTAACTTTGCGCCAAAATTCGAATTAGATAAATACGGAAGGAAATAATGAAACGACTTGGAACTTTGAGCGAACTTATTAAGAACTGGCGGGAGACATTAAAAATTTATCTCCCGATAATCTGGGAGTTTATGAAAACTTGGTTCGGTAAATTTATCAGCTGGCGTAAAGCCCGGTACGCCCGTTACCGCGGGCTGGTCTGGTACCGGAAAATAGCCAATACCATACTAACCCTGATTGTCTTGTTTTTAATCTATCTGTTTCTTGTTGATATTAATTTCCTCTGGCTATTCGGCAAGTCGCCCGGATTAAGGAGTATCAGCAACCCCAACCAGAGCTCTGCTTCCATAATTTATACATCCGATGGTCAGGTGCTTGGCAAATACTTTCGTGAAAACAGGATTCCGGTTACCTACGATGAGATTTCACCGATACTTATCCGGACTTTAGTTTCGACTGAAGACGTTCGTTTTTACCAGCATTTTGGCATTGACTTTCAAGGTGTTTTTGCGGCTATAAAAGATATGACCAGAGGCCGGAGCCGTGGGGCCAGCACCATTACCCAGCAACTGGTTAAAAACATGTATAAAACCCGGAACCAGTATTCAACAGGTTTATTCGGATATATCCCGGGCTTGAAACTGATTATCAGCAAGACTAAGGAATGGACTACCGCCGTAAAAATTGAAATGTTTTACAGCAAAAAGGACATCCTGACGATGTACTTCAACACAGTTGATTTCGGCAGCAACGCTTTCGGTATTCATACAGCTGCCAAGACCTATTTCAACACAACCCCTTCGAAACTTAATTACGAACAATCCGCCACGTTGGTAGGCCTACTGAAAGCAACGACCTCCTATAGCCCCATTGCACACCCGGTACGATCGATGGAACGCCGGAATGTTGTGTTGGAAAATCTGGTTAAGCAAAAAGTGATTAGCCAACAGGTTTGCGATTCATTAAAACAAATTCCTATCCGATTGAATTTCAGTGTAGAGCAATCGTATGATGGTAGGGCGCTTCATTTCCGGGCTTACCTTGAAAAATACCTGCAGGAATGGGAACAGGAAAATGGTTATGATATATATTCCGATGGGTTGAAAATATACGTTACCATTGATTCGCACATGCAAAAGTATGCCGAAGAAGCTGTTAACCGGCAAATGAAAAGCGTCCAGAAGAAGTTCAACGACCATTGGCGCGGACAAAATCCCTGGCAGGATGAGAATCACAAAGACATTGTGAATTTCGTTGAAGACATTGCTAAAAAAACCAAGGCATACGCCAGCCTGTCGGCCAGATACAAAGAGCATCCTGATTCGATAAAATACTTTCTGAACAAACCGCACAAGACCAAGGTATTCGATTACGATTCCGGAGAAAAAGAAATGAGCCTGAGTATTATGGATTCAATCCGGTATATGAACCGGTTTATGCACAGTAGCTTTGTGGCCATGGAACCCGAAACCGGGAATGTAAAAGCCTGGGTGGGTGATATTGACTTTAAATTCTGGCAATACGATAAGGTGGCACAGTCAAAAAGGCAACCGGGTTCTACCTTTAAGCTTTTCGATTATACGGCAGCCTTTATGCATGGCATGTCACCCTGCGACAAGATGACCGACAGGCCGGTAACCTGGGATTACAAGGAGGGTAAAAACAATAAATCCTGGAATCCGCGAAATGCCAATGGATATAGCTTGGGCTATGCCGTCTCATTGAAAAATGCATTTGCGCAATCCATTAATACCATAGCGGTACAGGTAGCACAAATAATAGGCATACCTGAAATTATAAAATACGCGCACTTATTAGGAATTAAAACTCCATTAGAAAACCAACCATCCACTTGTTTAGGCTCATCGGATGTTTCCTTGCTGGAGTTGGTCAATTCATTTGGTACAGTCATTAATGAAGGAGTATACCACGACCCGATCATGATAACCCGTATTGAAGACAAGGATGGTAAAGTCATTTACGAACCTAAGACAGAACAAAAACGGGTAATCCCCTATGAAGTTGCCTGGTTAATGACCGAAATGCTGAAAGGTGGTATGACAGAACCGGGTGGAACCTCCCGGGCCCTCTGGAGTTGGGATATATTCCGGTACAACACCGATTTTGGAGGAAAAACAGGAACTTCATCCAATCATTCGGATGCCTGGTTTGTAGGAGTTTCTCCTAAACTGATTGGCGGAGCATGGGTTGGCGGTGAACAACGATGTGTACACTTCCGTACCGGAGAATTAGGTCAGGGAAGCCGAACAGCTTTACCTATTTTCGGGATGTTCATGGAAAAAGTATTGAAAGACGAAAGCCTGAAACGTTACCGTGGCAAGTTCCCGACCAAACCGAAGGAACCCATCTCCCGGAATTATTCCTGCACAACGTACTTAAGACCCGATTCGACCGCTGTCGATTCATCGGCACTCAACGAAGCTGATACGCCCGAAGATGTTCCGCTATCAGACGAACCGACAACAAAAGAATAAACCGGTTAAATATAATTCAAAAACTGCTGCCAGCGCCCTTTCAGGAAAACTGGCAGCAGTTTTTTTATCATTTCGGCTCAAAATCCAACAACCGGCAAACGTACTATAATCGGTAGACATTAGCAACTCAATACAGGATCACTTTCCGCAGTTTGTAAACACAGCAGAACCCGGGCAATCATAAACAACAGCGGCCGGATTCCTATATGGAATCCGGCCGCTGTTGTTTATTTCGTTCAAATGGAATATCAGAGAATCAACATGGCATCTCCATAAACTCCAAACCTGTATCCTTCTTTAATGGCTACATCATAAGCCTTCATGATCAAATCATAATCACCAAAAGCAGCGGTAAGCATAATTAAAGTGGAATAAGGCAAATGGAAATTTGTAATCAATGAATTAGCCACCGTAAAGTCATAAGGAGGAAAAATAAATTTATTTGTCCACCCATCATACGGTTTTATTTTACCTTCTGTTCCGACAACAGTTTCCAGCGCACGCATAACCGTTACTCCTACGGCACAAATATTACGGTTCTCATCATGGGCTTGATTTACTTTTTCAGCCGTTTCAGGTGAAACCGACATTTGTTCAGAGTCCATTTTATGCTTGGTTAGATCTTCCACATCTATTTCGCGGAAATTACCCAAACTCATGTGCGAAGTAACAAATGCCGTATCAATCCCTTTAATTTCCATCCGTTTCATCAACTCGCGACTGAAGTGCATACCAGCAGCCGGTGCAGAAACAGCTCCTTCATTTTTAGCAAAAATGGTTTGGAAACGTTCAGCATCTTCCGGTTCAACAGCCCGGGTTATATTGCGGGGCAGTGGAGTCTCCCCCAATGCGTAAAGACCTTTTTTGAATTCTTCGTGTGTACCATCGAACAGGAATCGCAGGGTACGTCCCCGTGAGGTGGTGTTATCAATCACTTCGGCAACGATTGAATCATCGTCCCCAAAATATAATTTATTTCCAATACGTATCTTCCGTGCAGGTTCAACCAACACATCCCAAAGTCTCATTTCATGATTCAATTCGCGTAACAAAAAAACCTCAATTTGTGCACCTGTTTTTTCTTTGTTACCATACAACCGGGCAGGAAACACTTTTGTATCATTAAAAATGAATAAATCGTTTTCGTTGAAATAATCAAGTACATCTTTAAATGATTTATGTTCGAGCTCTCCTGTTTTCCGGTGCACAACCATTAAACGGGATTCGTCACGATTTTTTGACGGATATTGGGCAATAAGCTCATCCGGTAGCTTGAATTTAAACTTAGATAACTTCATATTTTATTGTTTAATTGTTTCTCTTTATTATTTAAAACCCTGGTCGGCAATTATTAATTATCAACTGTAGATTGTTGACTATTCAAAATTTCCTGCTCCACATGCTGCACCAGATCATCAATTTGCCAGCAATCCTCCAGTCTTATATTTCCAATCCGGGTCCGTTCCAGGGCGATTAAATGGGCCCCACTCCCCAAAGCAATGCCGATATCCCTTGCCAAAGCACGAATATAGGTTCCTTTACTGCAAACTACCCGAATCCGGAGAACAGGCAGCGTAAAATCCAACACTTCAATCTCATCTATAACCAATAATTTCGGTTTTAGTTCAATTTCCTGTCCGTTACGTGCATAATCATAAGCTCTCTTACCATCCACTTTCACAGCAGAATAAGCAGGTGGAACTTGTTGTATTTCGCCTAAAAAACCCGGTATGACGGTATCGATCAATTCTCGTGTGATATGTTCGGTGGGAAAGGTTCCATCAACCGGTAATTCTAGATCAAACGAAGGGGTTGTCTCCCCTAATTTCAGGGTCGCAATATATTCTTTGGTTTGGTATTGAAAACTTTCAATCAGTTTGGTCGACTTTCCGGTACAAATAATCATCACCCCGGTAGCCAACGGATCAAGTGTCCCGGCATGACCTACTTTCAGTTTCTTTACGTTCAATGTTTTCTGTAGTTTCCAGCGCAATTTATTCACCAGATTAAACGAGGTCCAGTTTAGCGGCTTCGCAACGTACAATACTTCACCCTTTATAAAATCCATCTTCTCACTTAGTTTCCTCCTTTGAAAGAAGAGGTTAAAATTCTTTACAGAACACTCAAATCAACACCCAGCAATAAAAGTAATAAAATGGCAATCCCTACTACAATTCTATAATATCCAAAGGCTTTAAACCCATACTTCGTAAGGAAGCCGATAAAGAACTTTATGGCTGCCATGGCTACTATAAATGCCACTATGTTACCAATCAGTAATGTCACTAAATTTTCCGATAACATTGTTTTTCCGGCAGGATCCATAAACAATTTAAGCAATTTATAACCGGACGCTGCTGCCATGGTTGGAACAGCTAAAAAAAATGAAAATTCAGCTGCATTTTTGCGTGTGAGTTTTGTAGTCATGCCACCCACAATGGATGCCATGGAACGCGATACACCCGGAATCATAGCAATACACTGATAAAAACCGATTTTAAGAGCACGTTTCCAACCAATGGTTTGGTCTTCATTCGTTTTATTAAACCATTTATCCACGTACAACATCAATACGCCACCCAAAACCAACATAACAGCTACCACGGTTACACTTTCAAGTAACTTATCTATTTTTTCACTAAACAAAAAGCCCAACACTAAAGCAGGAATAACAGCTATCAGCAATTTCCAGTAAAAATCAAAAGTTTGAAAGAACCTTTTCCAATAAAGGACCAACACGGATAATATAGCTCCAAACTGAATATTAACCGTAAATGCTTTTACAAATTCCGTGCTTTCAATAGCAAGAATTTTTTGTGCGATAATCATGTGTCCTGTAGAAGATACCGGAAGAAACTCTGTTATTCCCTCTACAATTCCCAAAATAATCGTTTGAATTAAAGTCATGCTTACTTATTCTTGGGTTTATATAATATAGCAAAAACAATGGAAATAAAGCCAAATAATGAGATCATAGGACCTACTGTAATACGGCGGAAACTAAAAATATCAGGATTAAATTCCTTAACCGTCGATGATCCTGTCATTAGAACGAAACCCAAAACAATTATGGCAAAGCCTACGGCAATCAATATCAAATTGATTTTACCTAAAGTGAAGTTTTTGTTATTTTCCATTTTTATTATTATTGAAATATGATGTTGAACTGTTGAAATCAGACAATCAAACCAGGATTTTCCGGTTAGATAAAATACATATCATTGATATTCATCCGCAAATAGCGACCTACGGAAAAGTAGGATGAAACAGCTGTCAGGGTTATACCCAGAACGATAACTATACCTCCGACAATACAAGCCGTTAAAGGTTGAATGATAGATCCGGGCATTCCAAACTCGTAGTGTACAAAATAAACCACCGCAGAAAGGAAAAGAATGGAAATAACGGAAGCAGCCAACCCGTTCAACATGCTGCTACGAATATAGGGACGGCGAATAAACCAGGGAGTTGCCCCGACCAATTTCATCGTATTTATCAAAAAACGATTGGAATAGAGGGACAAACGAATGGTTATATTGATAAGTGCCACCGAGACAAAAAGCAAAACAGCAGCCAGGACAAGCAAGATAAGACTCACTTTCCGTACATTATCGTTCACCAGACTCACCATGTCTCTTTGATAAACAACCCGGTTAATATGTTCGAAAGCTTTTAATTTTGATTGAACCAGACTGACGCTATCGTTATTTGCATATTGAGCATGCAATTTAACCTCTATGGATGCTTTAAGCGGATTATAGCCCAAAAACTCTTTTGGGTTTTCGCCTAAATTATTAATATGATCTTTCAACGCTTGCTCTTTCGAAATATATTCTACCGTTTTGGCATAAGGAGATAACTTCAGATAATCTTCTATCCGCTGGGCATCTTGTCTGGCCGTACTATCGTCGAGTATAATTGATAAATTAATATTCTCCTTTACATACGTGCTCATATCATGGGCAACAAAAAGCAACAAAAATACTAATCCAACCAGAAACAAAACCAGCGACATACTAATGGTTGAAGTTATATGAACATTCAAAAAAACAGGTTTGTTTACTTTCGATTTATCTTTTGACATTTTATTCAGCGTTTATCTTTTGACAATTTATGCATTTATTGCAATCTTTTTCTGCTCTTGTTCCACCGCCAGAATGCGTATCCAAATAGACTCAATATTAACAACAGGGATGAGATTAACGCGATCGTATTTCCAATGCTGTACGACGCTGGCTCAAACTTGTATTCAATATCATAATTTCCTGCTTTAAGAGGCATTGCACGTAATAAATAATTAGCGCGGACATAAGGTACTTTATTGCCATTGATATAGGCATTCCAACCTTTATCGTAATATATTTCGGAGAAAACAGCCACCTGATTGGTCTTCGAACTGAAATGATAAACTAAATCATTCGGCTCGTACTTGATCAATGAAATATGGGCCGTAGTATCTGACTCCAGTTTGGCAGGTAACTGTGAAGCAAACAATTTATCAACCACCATTTCCTTCTTGGTATTGATCTCGCCCAACAACTTCATTTCGTCGTTTGCATTTTCCGCTACCCGAATATTGTGGATAAGCCACACATTACCATTTGCATGAGGGTTAACAATCGGTGCTGCTTCTTTATTATAGATCAGGTACTTCATGTTTAACATATTCAGTACCCCCAATGAATCCATCGTGTTGTTTATTATTTCCGGTGAGGTAGCCCTTCCAAAAGTTGCGAATAGCCGTCCGATTTCTTTATCGATATGCATGTTAATCAATTCCTGGTAACGGCGCAGCTTGGCTGCATGGTATCCCCCTATATTTTTGTGAAAATAGGAAGGTGAAGCATCATTAAAGATGTTAACCGTTCCATCCAGGACCCGGAATTGCGATTTATCCTGTAAAATAATATTGTCAGCTTTCGAAGGTGTAATCAGGGTCTCGATATGGCGTGGCCGTTGGAAGCTATCGTTGTTTAAATAACGTTTTGCAACAGGCACCAAATCAAACAACATCAAAGCCCCTAAGAGGACATAAGCCACCTTTAGTTTCAAGAAATCCTTAATGTATAACCAGATTAACCCCGCCGATAGAATCACAAACAAAAGTGACCTTAATGCATCACCTCGTAACAAAGAAGCGCGGTCCAACGGCAATGTTTCTTTCAGGAAAGCATTATTCCCGGTATATTGTGCGTCAGCAGGTGAAATAAAATCACCTGACAACGAAGGGATCAGTGCAAAAAGTAAAGCGATTCCACCTACAATGGCTGCACTGATCATCAAGGGACGCATCAGTTTTTGTTTGTCTGTCTTTTCATTGAAAACTTCCTTTAATGCCAGTATTGCCATCAACGTCATTCCAAAACCGGTTGCTACCAACATCATGGAAACGGTGCGGAATTTATTATACATGGGTACATAATCAATAAAGATATTGGTCAGCCACATAAAATTCTTTCCCCAGGCTAGCATCAGGGTCAATATTATCATTGGAAGCAACCACCATTTGGTACGTTTATCCACCAGAAAAATCCCCAATACAAAAAGGAAACAAATGATAGCACCAATATATACAGGGCCTGAAGTGAAAGGTTGCGATCCCCAGTAAAGCGGAAATTGATTTTCTTTCATGATTTTATTCACGTCAGGAGCTCCCAGGCTCGTCAACTTCCTGCCTGTTTCACTGTCGGCAGTCAGCGTTCCGCCGCTACCACCCCCCTTGAAATCAGGGATCAGCAAGGTCATTGTTTCGTCAATTCCATAACTCCACTGCGTGATATAATCCTTGTTCAGTCCATGTTGTGAGTTTTGGGTATCAACCGTTAGACCGTTTGATTCACCACGCATGGTTGCCTTGCTGTAATCGTAGGTTGTCAGTAAAGAAGTTGCATTCATTCCAACCGCTATAGCAGCGGCCACCAGCAACAAGCTGCTTGTTTTCAAGAAGGAACTTATTTCTTTTTCTTTAATGCTGAAGATTAATTCAACGACAGCCAAGAAAATCAGGATGAAGACGGTATAATATAAAATCTGAACGTGATTGGCACGGATAGCCAGGCTTAGGAAAAAAGCCGTCAGTAAACTGCCCAACAATCGTTTATCCCTGAATGCCAGAAATACGCTACCAATAAGTGGCGCCATATAAGCAATCGTGATGGCTTTTGAATTGTGCCCCGCCAAAATGATAATGAAATTATAAGAAGCAAACGAAAACGCAATAGCTCCCACTATGGCCAACCAGGGATTTATCCGGAATGCCAGTAATAAGACGTAAAATCCCATCAGGTACAGCATGAGATTGAAGACTGTATTCGGAAAAAAACGAATCACATCTTCCACATACTTAATCAGGTTATAGGGCTGGCTCATCGAAATCTGATACGTAGGCATTCCCCCAAACATAGAGTTGGTCCATAACGTAACATCATTATGGGTGGCATTGTAATCGATAGTTTCTTTAGCCATGCACAGCCAACTCTCGGTATCATGACCGATTAGCTGTTTTCCCTCCAGAACAGGGGAAAAATACATAAAGGAAATACAGACAAATAACAGGAAAGCAGCAACGTGCGGAGCAAATTTGGTAAGAACTGTTTTATTCATGATAGTACAATGGGTTTGCAGAAAGCAGTTTTCGCGAAAAATCATACAAAAGTACTACCTTTTTTCACATTTGCTATACTTATAGCGGTTAAAAATTGTTGATTTGTATATTTTGTGGCACTTATAGCAGGATCATTGATACCAGAATACGAAAGTGCAAAGTCAGTTACAACTTATTTCAAATCAACTAATAATGAATGGAAGAAAAAGGGCTCTTTAGTTGGACGGATTTATTCCAATCCGATTCCATCTATCGGACTCTCCGGTAAAGGAAACCTTTTGTACATTTACAATTAACAATGCTTTCATCCTTCTCTTAAATTAAAGCCTATAGCTATCTGTTATTTCGTTTGAAACTTGGCAAGTTCCAGTCTGGTTGTAGTAACAAATAAATCTATTTACTAAGAGATTTAAATGAAAGGATTTTTTTGAGCCGAGATTATTTCATTTCACACCTTTTTTGTTACTTTGCAGTTGAAACATAAAAACTAAAATTATGAACAAAAAGCTTAGGCGTTCTAAGAATCAGATCGTAGGTGGAGTATGTGCCGGAATCGCGAACTTATTTGGTTGGGATTTTACATTGGTGAGAGCCCTTTATGCTTTATTTACCATTATCTCTGTCGGAACCGGTCTTTTACTTTACATTATCCTCTGGATTATCATGCCCGAAGAAGAATAATTACCGGTTTATCCTGGAAGCAAAAAACTTCGTTTACTTGCAGTTGGGTTATTATTTCGCCAAACACAAGCCAGCGTATGCCCAGAAAGAAAAGACAGAACACTCAGAAATATCTTCCTTTTATCAGGGCATGCCCAATTGTGAAATAACAGCCGGCATCAACCATGGAAAAAAGCCCAAACCCTATAAAGGTCCAGGTAGTGAGGTGCACATTCAGTTTATTGGCTTTGTCGTGCATTGTATCGTTCAAATCATCCATTCCGCCCCGGGCAAACAGGTATAGGAAGAATACAACAATCATGGGCAATGCATAACCGATATTATAAAGCAAGATATATCCGGTAGCTACAGGAAGTGCAGCGTGAAGTGCAGCATAGTTGCCTAAGGCAACCAGATACGGAATGGAAACAGGAAATGAAGTTACCGATATGATAACCCCTGTCCAAAAAGCGAATAAACTATTCATCGTTCGCAACCTCAGAAGAATCATATTCTCCGTCCGGTCCGGTCGCCCCTGCTTTTTCCGGTAAAAGTACCAAATTCCAATTACTGCCATTATAAGTCCCAGAATAAACTCCGATCGGTAATAGAGCTGATTGGACAGGGCGTCTGTGGATGGAAAAAACTTGCTCAGGAAAATACGTAGCCGGTCTAACGTCATATATCCTACCATACCGCACGCAAAATAAGCCCCGCTCAGTCCCGCAAGATAGCTTAACGCATTTTGCAACGGCTTCGCCGTTGTAAGCAACAGCATAAAAATAATAATTTGTTGTGTGGTTGACAGACTATCAAACAATGAAAGGGAAAAAGAATAAAAAATCGTATTCATTTATTTTCTTGAATTTGGCCTCTTCTTATCGCAATTTAACGGGACAGAACTTTCCCGCAAACAGGTAAAAATTCTGTTCACCGGTTTGGATATGTTCGGGAAAATTCAATTCAGCTTTAATTGTATCCCATCGAACCATCTGCTTAAAAACGTAAAAATACAACTTTTGAATCAGACTTTCGGTAACGGCACAAATTTTATTTTAGAATACACTTTACAACTACGAGATACAGAAAACGATTAAACAATTATTTTACTGGTTAATCATGGCACTTTTATACATTAAATAGTTCATCCATTATTTTTAGTAGGTCAGCAGCGATTCCCGATACTGTCTCTGCACTCTCAGGTCAATGCTGAAGTAATTTCTTCTTTGATTTGGCATCTCCTCTGTAGACAGAATTCTTGATTTTTAATATTCTGTAACAGTCATAAGGAATACTGTTTATACCGCCATCCCACTCACGCAATTTACCCTTCCATGATTTCCCGGAATGTCCCCACAAACCCTCCGCATAAATAGGTTGACCTTCCGCCATATCAACAACTACCATTCCATATCGCTGGAGTGCCTTGGCCACGATGGTCTCTTCCCAAGTAAGACCGAAACGTGAAAGATCGAGTGTTGGATCAAGCTGAATCACCGCACCTTCCGGTATGCCTCCATCTACCGTTCCATCCGTCCAAGTAGCGGGATAAACGAATTCCTGAAAAGCTCCGTATCGAGTGGCACAAGAAAGTTTATGACGGATCTCGCCGGCCATTACTTCATCATACATGATAAGCCCGGCAATAATCGGTACACCCGCTGCACGGCTTGGCCCATGAAAATGTACGCTTTCTCCATCAATTATATTATAGCTTTCCGTATTGTAAACGCCAGGACCATCGAGTGGATAGGTCATACCGGTTTTAGATTCGAAGGAACCATCAGGCAACTTACGAAAAGCCCACATATCCCAGCCAATTTTGTGGGTGCGATCGACCACGGCAAAATGGGCGTCATTTTCTGGATCGGGAGAAGCGGCAACAGGAACTGGAACTTTATCAAAACCTGGACCATGACCGAAAAAATTGCGTATAGTAGCCCAATTCAGCTTCTCTCCTTTAGTTAAATAATGCTTTTTAATTTCATATACCGGAGTCGAACTGTCTACTTCGTAAACGGGAACAGTCCACTTATTGCACGAGATTCCAAAATTTTCACCGGTAGGCTCTTGCTTTAACATAATGATCCATCGTGAACTATTCGGGTCAATCTCTGGATTTTGGGGTAACGGCTGATTCCAAAAGCTGGTATCCGAAAAAAAGCGTTTTGTTTGTTGGCTTTTGACTGGTTCATAATTATTAGCAATAGCAATAATAATTAGAATCAGCAGTTTTAAATCTGTAAGTTTTCTCATTTTGATTAAATCTGATATGGATAGTATATTTAATGGTTAGTTACAAAACAAACATTTGATAATCAATAAAAAAAAATGGTAACATAGTTGGGAATTGTCTAAAGTAAGGCTTTTAAATGTTCAATAAACCTGGTGCTAACTGAGTTTTACAAAAAATGGTAAAGAGATAGCACGAAAGCTTTAGTTCTCTACTCGGTTGAAAATGAAAGCACAGTATATTATCAGTTTCTATCGTTCAAGCTTTCAGGTTGAATTGATCTATCGGGATGCAAAGCAATACTGCGGACTGACCAACAGTTATTGCAAGATTCGAAATAAACCTGAAATCTAAATAAACTAATAAGGTTTTAAGACCCTATCTTAAACTGCTACGGAGGTGGATATTTATAAAAATAAGGTCTAAACCTTCACCGCCTGATAAGATTCCATCAAACAAAACCTTATTGTATTATTCAACTAATTTTTTTATACTGTACTGAGTGCTTAGTTATGTCGAACTCACGTTCATTAATCTCTTAAGTCTGTTCAATGAAAAAGTAAAACTCAAAACATATCTAATTTTATTAGACAAAGATAAACCGTACGATATGATTAAAATCATATCTTTTTATCCGAATATGATACTTTTCTTACGATTGCTTTGGTGAGACCGGAATATCCCATTCGATCGAATTTCAACTTCTTCAAAGTTTATATTATCCGTTACAAAACAATGAAACCTGTTTTATACCGGATAGTTGATATTTCTGATTCCGGTTGCTGGGTAGCTTCCTTCAGGTGGGTTTGTTCACTTCGTACAGGCATGTAAAGTTTTTCGCCAACAAGACGCCTGTACTGTTTATAACCAAGGCTGAGAATTCATCTACCTTTTTTATGTTTCGTTTATCGCATAAATCTTCTTAGCATAACTGACTGGAATGCAGAATGTCATCAAAGCTAAGTATTCTATTATAAGCTATTTTGGGCAGAGTGTTATCTTTTCTGTTTTCTTCAAACGGTTAGCCTGAAAGAAGTCTTGGAAATTTAGTATAAAGATTGGTCTGTTAAACGAAACAGACAAAAGCATTGTGCGACTGTTATAACAACTGGTTGTTCTACAATCAATCACTAGTTTTCAACAAACCAACCTTCAATTCTCATAATTCAGTAAAATAGAATTATTTATGCGAATTAAGAGTTGAATTAGAAAATTAAATATATAAAAGCTGCAATAATTCTACCACACACAAATGCCAATAGTCCTTTTGTGGATCGAACTTTACTAGCTCTTTGAATATCAGTTTTCTCAATTAACCAATTGAATAGTGATTCAATTGGCTGTCTGACAGAAAAAACGATTTTTGAGAACAAGTCATTATATGCTTTTTCTCTTTTCTTTTGCGATTCATGCTGCCCTTTTATATCTTTAATGGGCGTAAGCATTCTGGAATTATTAGTTTGTTCTATTTCAGACCAGAAGTCAACATTGCCATAGATTTTATCACCGAAATAGGTGCGATTGTCTATGTAAGAAGCGACACGTTTTAAATGGGTAATATCATTCTCAGATGCTTTAGTAAAAAGTAATTGCTCTGGATGTGGCAAATGACCTTTATGATAAAAACCTAAGCCGTGTAACTTTAAACCATGGTAATAAATTCCTTTAGTAGTCCCTCAAAAGGATGCTAAAAGCCCCAATAAAAGCAACTTTATAAAATGCTGATATTGTGCTAATTAAAATTTAGTTGCATAAGAGAACAGAACCCCTTGTCGGTTATTTCTTTAGCTACCTTTGAATTGCGTTTTCCAGAACAAGTAATGACTGACATAGAGTCTATTAGACTTATCTCTTGATTACAATCTTTAGGTATAAATTCTGTCAAAACAGTTTCAGATAAAACACTGAAGACTTCACACAATCGATTTATACGGTTTGTAAAGGCTTCATAAGAAAGCAATTTAGGAAATCAATCACGAAGATGTTCGCTTGCAAATTCGTGAATATGTTTTACTTTAAGACGGTACTCTAAATGCATTACATAAAGGTAAATGGATATCGACTCTTGGTCTGAAAATTCAGGTTTATTATTGTTACTAAAACGTTCACAAAGATATTTCCATTCGTTATCATAGTGATCGCAAACATAAAAGTATATTTTAATAAGCTTAATCTTCTTATCAGTAGGGATCATA
>JAUZOM010000170.1 GCA_030706465.1 Bacteroidota bacterium
CCTACAATACTGTTCCCGGCCATAATGTCGGTAGTCCACATGCGCATGTTGTACAATTTAGGCCATTGCAATGGTTGGTAAGCCCCGTTAATAGCTCCAATAGCATCCGCTTCGGTCTGAAAGAAATTGGATGTGTTAATAGAATCTTCAGGAACTTTGTCCAGAAAATCGCTGTTACACGCGGTGATGAATGCTGCCACAACAGCAATAGAAAAATATTTATTGAGTTTCATATTCATGTTATTTTTTATGTTTAGATTCCAAGGTTAATGCCAAAACTATAAGTCCGGGTTACCGGATAAACATTGTTATCAATACCGTTGGTCCCTACTTCCGGATCAATTCCTGTATATTTAGTCAGTGTGAGAACGTTTTGTGCCGATATGTAAAATCTGGCGGTTGAAATATGTATTTTCTTCAATAATAACGCAGGGATTGAATAACCTAAAGTTACATTCTTAATCCTAAGATAAGACCCATCTTCGATGTACCGGTCAGACTGGCGCGTGTTTTTATTCGGATCATTAAAGACGGCTCTTGGCATGGTGTTGCTGGTCCCTTCGCCGGCCCATCTGTTTAATGTGGCTGTTGTTTGGTTTTGTGCTACGGACATGGCTTCGCTCCAAATGCGGTTTGCATTGAAAATCTTATTGCCGGCTACTCCTTGTAAAAATATACTGAGGTCAAATCCTTTGTAAGCAAACGTATTATTCATCGCAAATATGAAAGTGGGATTTGGACTGCCCAGATAAGTCCGGTCTTTGTCATTTATGACCCCATCGTTATTCAAATCTTTGAATCGGATATCTCCGGGAGAAGTGCGGCTATTCGGATCGCTTCCCGGGACCTGGGTGGCATGACTATTAACCTGTGCTTGATTTTGAAAAATCCCATCAGTCACAAAACCGTAAAACTCATTGATAGGTATACCGGCCTGTATCAATGCCAGATTGTAATTCAACCCAATGCTTCCGCTGGACATAGGCACCGTGTCATTTATGTTGACTACTTTATTCTGGTTGTATGACAGATTAAAGGAAGTATTCCAAGTAAACTTTCCGGTTAGGTTTTTAGTATTAATTGTGATCTCAACCCCTTTATTTTCCATACTTCCTGCATTAATCGAAGGAGTATACACATCAGAATAACCTGTTACAGCCGGAACGACCATGGGCACCAACATTTTATCGGTTTTTTTCAGATAAGCATCCACGGTCACATCTATCCGTTGATTGAATAAGGTGGCATCAAAACCGATATTCGATTGTTTTTGACCTTCCCACTGGATATAGGGATTTGGCATAACGGTTGGAACTACTGCTGAAACTATCTGATTATTGAAATTATATTTGATGGTATTCAACGAAGATGTAAATAAGTAATTATCAATATTCTGATTTCCGGTTACACCATATCCTGCCCTAATTTTTAAATCATTTACAAACGTGAGGTCTTTAAAGAAATCTTCCTGGGAAATACGCCATGCAACCGAAACAGAAGGAAATAACCCGTATTTGTTTCCGGAACCGAAACGCGAGGACCCGTCCCGACGGATTGTCGCTGTAGCCAGATACTTATCATTGTATGCATAATTTACCCGGCCCATTAAAGAAAATAAAGACCAGCTGGAGGTGGTTCCTCCGACGGTAGGTTTTGCAATTCCATTATTTAATTGCTGCGTTACATTGCTGGCAAAATCCAGAATAGAACCGTTCATGTAGTTTAAACGGTTTTCCTGCGCACTGGTACCGGCCATTACTCCGATTCGATGTTTATCGAAGGTGTGCTCGTACGTGAATGTATTATCCCATAACCAGGTCAGTTTTTTATTGTATTGTTCCGACAAGTATGAATTTGGATTGACTTTGGAATCCCAGCTATAGTCAGGGGCCCAGGTACGGGAATCCCAGAAATTAGCCTGAAGTCCGAAAGTAGATTTGAATTTCAAATCTTTCATTAGTTGTAGTTCCGCATAAATGGATCCCATCAAATTATAACCGTTGGTAGCATTGTCTACTGTTTTTGCCAAACCAATCGGGTTGACTATATCACCGACATTGATAGGCTGGCCGATCGGACCGGAATAACTTCCATTCGCACGATAAATCGGTTGGGTGGGCAAAGCCAGCATGGCGTTTTGAATATTATAATTCCCGTTTGTTTTAATGTCATGGTTGAGAGTCAGGTTATTTCCGAAACGAAGATAAGACGTAATTTTGCTGTCTGTGTTTAACTGGAAAGTGTAGCGTTTATAGCCCGTATTGATGACAATTCCATCCTGGTCAAAATAGTTGCCGGATACATAAAATTTGGTTTTGTCATTTCCTCCCGAATAATTTAAGGTGTAGTTTTGCATCGGAGATGTTTGAAAGAGTGCTCCTAACCAATCTGTACCGGTTCCCAGGCTTGCCGGGTTGGCAAATTCAGGATTTTTGGCCAAACCGGCATTAACCATCATTTCATTGTGCAGCGAAGCAAATTGAGATGCATTGAGCATCTTAATCATATTGGTAGAATTTTGTATTCCGTATGAATAGTTGAAACTTAACTGCGAATTACCCGTGCTGTCACCGTGTTTTGTGGTAATAATAACTACACCGTTTGCGCCGCGTGCTCCGTATATAGCTGTAGCAGAAGCATCCTTCAGAACCTGGATAGATTCAACATCATTCATATTCAACTGGTTTAATCCGCCATCAATGGGTAAACCATCGATAACGACCAACGGATCGCTGTTGTTGATGGTGCCGACCCCTCGAATCCGAAAGGAAGCATCCGTGCCAGGTACACCGGAAGCTATGACCTGCACACCTGCTGCACGACCTTGCATGGCATCGCTGATACTGGCAACCGGCAATGATTTCAGATCACTGCTTTTAATCGTGGCTACCGAACCGGTCAGGTCTTTCTTTCGCTGGGTACCATAACCGACAACAACAACTTCCTCCAAGGATCTTGTTTCTTCACTCATTACAATCCGAAGATTTTGTCCATTGGATGAAACTTCCTGCGAATTGTAACCAACGTATGTGAATTGTATGACAGAATTTTTTACAGATTCTACCGGAATAGAAAACTTCCCGTTTGTATCTGTTAACGTGCCGGTGGTGGTTCCTTTAATCAGGATACTTACACCGATGAGCGGTTCTCCGGTTGCATCTACTACAACGCCGGAGACAGTTTTACCGGTAGTTTGTGCAACTACAGTAGGTAAGACAGAAAGCATACTGTAAAAGACCAGCATGCTAAAGAGGCTTTTTTTGAAATTTACCATCATTTTATTATTTAAGGTTATAAAAATTCTTTTTGTACGAAAATTTATTCTTACAACAGGTCCACTGATTTTAAGTTTACAATTGCAAATTTGACTTTCGACAATGCAAATATATGTTCTTTTAATTCAGTATATTTTCGTTAGTTGTAAAATGTAGCTAAAACGGATATGCAGAATGTATAGATATCTGTATACCTGATTGATGTGATATATTGGATAGTAAAAAAAGTAGTGGATTTGGAGTGAACAAAGTGATAGCAAAGGTCATTTTAACTTTAAAAACCTCCCTGAAAAGGTCGATCATTTTAATGAGTATTCGTTAAATTACCGAGACTCCCGCTTCGGGATTGACCTTACCCGGGAGTCCAAAATGGATAGTAGCAGGTGTAGCATAAGCCAGTTCAGGAACAGCCTGCGAACGATTAATTTTCGAGGAGCAGATGTAGATAAACTCTTTTCCTTTTTCCTGTTTTGGAATAGATATCCATAAGAAGCCGGCTGGTACGGCCGTTTTTTTGTTTGTCATTTGATTCAAAACAAAAAGTAAGTGGGATCTAAGTAGTTGGAATAATTGAATGCCCTGTTTCATACACCTGGACAATCTCTGTTGGCTATTGATCCGGAACCCGGTCATCGGACGAAGTTGGAGGAATATTGAAGTCGATCCTTATCCGGATTCCAACTCGTTGACTGATGTTGTTTCCTTTCTGGTCCTTCTTCCTCAGGGAGCATCCTCTTACTCCAGCCGGGGCTCATGTTAGATATAGAGACATTTTAACGGGAGTATAAAGAGGGTTTCGAGGGGGTTCAGTTAGGTCTACCTATCCGAACCCTATCCGAACCCTAACTGAACCCTAACTGAACCCCCTCTATACCTAAAGTAAAATAAGACTAAAAAAAGACTGCACCCAGACAGGGAATACTCCCTCTTTTGAAAAAGAAATGCCACTTCATGCTGTTTTCAGTCTGTCCTGAAAAATTCAGATAAATGTACACCGGTTGGGCCTGTCGGATGGAATGAGTCGTGTCGGGAGTCAGATAAATCGAACGGGGAACTTAAAATCCGCCATTTAAGTAGAAGAAGGTAAATAATGTTCTGTAATTTGAATAAGGGCGCGCTATTTCTACTTAATACTCCTACTTCTGGTAAAAAATATAAACACGGTTTTTAATTTAAAATCCTTATTTCTACTTTACTAAATTAAAATAAAGCCAATAATTCAAACCACAATAGTCACATTAGGACACAAAAACAAAATAAAAAAGGACACAATAGGCAACTATCGATCTGTACTGTAGGGTTATAAACTCAGAAAGATGGCTGAAAACATAAATTCTATTGTGAACCAGTGTGTCTATCGGGATTCACTCTTTATTTTGGTAAAGTAGAAGTAAGAAAGAAAAATAACAGAGGGCACTGTATATTTCCAATTGCTTAAGACAAAGCCCTGCTTCAAAAAAATACCCGGGAATATATCAGATAGTTAAATCTTTTATTTTGTGTTTGTCCCTATCCGCATCACGCTGATATCAAATTCTTCTCGCGGACCGAGTGCTTTATTCCGTAATTTCGTGCGGTAATTATAGATCGTTGACAGGGAATATCGCAGGAAATGGGATATTTTCACACTGTCGGTGATGCCCAGGCGAATAAGGGCAAAGATTCGCAACTCGGTGTTCATAAGCTGCCCTGGTTTTAGCATGATATCGTCGTGATCAGACAACAGCTCTTTGAATTCTTCGACAAAAGTAGGAAAGAGCTGAAGAAAAGTACTGTCGAAGTTATGATAAAATTCTTTCAGCTCGTCCTCAATGAACTGTTTCGATTTGATTGCATGCAGCAATTCATCAATTTTCCCCGCAGTTGCAGTTTTATTCAATAACCGCCGGTATTCATCCAGCTTGTCGATATAAACTGAGCATTGGTCCATGTATCGCCCGATGTATTCCTCTTTAATAAGGTTGGCTTCCAGCAACGTATCATTCGTTACTTTCAATTGCAAATTTGTGTCCGATAGTTCCTGATTCAGGACTTGTAGTTGATCATTTGCCAGGCTTAAATGTTTACGGGTTAATGCCAGTTTTTTCATTTGACGGTAGACGAAAAAGATTGCAACAATCAGGAATAATGATAAAAGACTGATGCTGACCAGCGAAATAATCAAATCATGTTGGCGAGCCTGGGTTTGCAATTGATAGGCTTTATCGATGATCGGCACCATACCCGAAATTTCAATGGTACGCAAGCGGGCATCGCAGAAAAGGGCATCATCCAGCGAACGCCTGATATATTTGTAAGCCCGGTCAATATCGCCATCCTGGTACAGGATAAACGCCAGGCTGCGTAACGAGATATATTCTTTATTGGCCGATTGAATGTCGTAATTGGCCGAAATGGCTAACCAACGTTTCTCGAGGTTCCGTTCATGTTTACCGTGATAGGCCTCTGAAATGCTGTAGGCAATAATGGCCCGGTCGTGATTATTGTCCTTAATAGTCGGGAAATAGGGGAGTAAAAGTTTCAGGGCTTCATCGTATTGTCTTTTTACAATCAATTGATCGGACCGGACCATAACATGCGGGCTCGAAGCCTGGGGATTAACCAGCAGTAACGAATCACGAAAGGCAGCTGTCCGGGAATCGTAGCGGGCTTTTTCCTGGCTGGATACGGCATAGTCGGACATGGATCCGTACATGGTGCGATAAATATGAAAATAATAGGCTTTCAGATCGGGGGACTTCTTGATGTCTACATCCCCGAGAATATCCATCGCCTCTTTATACATGCCTAAAGTACCCATGATAGAAGCCAGATTCAGGCGGGCATCATTAAGTTTCCGGATATCATTTAATTTTTCGGCAATAACCAGTTTTTTCCGGGCATACGTCAATGCGGAATCGGAAGTATACGACTTGTATTCATCATACAGCTTGCCGCAAATCGTATACCGTTGCTCCTCGGCAGTGGTTATTTTCAGCAGTTCTTTCAGCTGGTTCAGTTTCTGTTCTTTGAGGTTCGAATATAACTGATAATTTTCAATGGTTTTATCCAACACATGCAACAACGAGTCCATTTCACTCCTGGCAAAGACAAAATAGGGGAACAGTATCCAAACGGATATTACGAAAGCTCTTCTCATGTTGGTGATTTTTATTTCTGCAAATATAGATAAAAATTATAATGATTGTCAGTTGTTTTGCCGGAATTGATCCTTGTATGGGACAGAATTATCATAAATCAGTCGCTTTAATTCCTGCCAAAGTATCTTATAGGCCGCTGGATATGGTGATCGATTTATTCTGTGCTTGTTAGGAGTTAAGTCCTGACTGATTAAGCAGACAAACTATTCAAATTCCGTTTTTGTTTTAATCCAACTGATCAAACAACCAGCCATGAGACTCTACATAGGAATCGATCTGCCTCCTCATATAAAGCGGGCTCTCTTTAAATTCCAGTTGCGGCTAAAGAAACTTGGAGTCAAAGGTGCGTGGAAAGCTTCGGAGTCTTTTCATATAACACTTGAGTTTTTGGGGAAAATACCTCCTGAATCCATTCCCTCGATAGTTCAGCTATTGGAAACGGTGGTGCGTGATAAAAAGATGTTTAAACTGCATATTGACAATCCGGGGGCTTTTCCTTCTTTTCACAGGTGTCACTCCTTGTGGGCAGGTGTAGGCGGACATACGGAGGAACTGGATCAAATCCGGAGCGAGTTGCACGAGGCGCTTGCTAGCAACGGGTTTATGCTGCAAAGAGCCCCTTTCATACCTCATATCACGTTGCTAACCAATCCGAAAACACCAATGCCCGACCAGGTTTCATTTTCGCTTCGAAAAGCAGGTACCTTTAGGGTGTCTGAGTTTGTCTTGTTTGAAAGTAAGTCTGAAAAAGGGAAACGGCTCTATATTTATTTGTATCGAGCCGGGCTGAAAAGATAATTTGAAACAGTAATGAATGCTTGGCAAATCTGATAGGTTTAATTCCAGGCCTGTCCGGGATTCCAAACCTCAGGACGTTACCCTATTTATCAAAAGTAATCTTCTTGAAGGGCGCCAGTTTCACAGCTTTCACCCGGTACTTCTTGCCGGTATCCTTTTCATTCTTGCTTGTACTTATGCGGCTCAGGCCAAAACAGGCATAGGCTGCGCATTCATTCCCGTATACCCCGTACGAAGATATCTTGCTGAGCCCGGAATTGTAGTATTGCTGAGCCTGGTTATTGTCATGGTACTTCTTCTCCAGTAAAATACCTTTAAAGATGATGAGTTGCGCCTGTAAATATTTATTCTCCGTATCTTTTAGTGACGCAGTTACCAATTTCTCAGCTTCATTATAGTTTTTCAAGAGCAATAGATTTTTTATATAGAGGGCCAGGTATGCTGCATTGTCAGGATACAACTCGTGGAGAGACCTGCTGTAAATCAGAGCCTGTTGGTATTTATTTTCAAAGTTTAAATAAATCCAGGTAAGTAAAAAATACGATTCTGCCCTTAGCACCAATCCATTCATGGCAGCATTATGCAGTTCCGTTAATCCGGTTTTCATATTCCCGGGTGGGAAAAGCAGGACCAGCGGTTTATAGATCGGATACACCAGAGGATAGACCTCCCGATAATAATTATAAACTCCCCTATAATACTGTAAATCCGTGCATATGTTTGTAAAAACGAAAGAATGCCTCACATGGCTGTAGGTGCCTATTGCAAGTGGAACCACTTCCAGGGTAAGGCTGTTGTCATCATAATATTTCAGTAGCATTCCCCTTGCACACAAGTTATTCAATAGATATTCCGCCTCATAATCCGCTATCTTGTTTTTTTCAGATAGCCGGATACATTGACGCAAATCTTCTTCAAAAGAAATATGGGCAGGGTTTGTAGCCTGCAGGGGATAGTTTTTCCAGTAGGTCTGGAGTCCTCTGAGAAGAAACACAACCGGATGCCCGGGATATGACTTCAGTATCTTCAGGTAAATCTCCTGAGCCTTATTAAACTGCAGGTTATAAATGCAGTCAATATTCTTTCTGATCAGGTTCATGGAAGCCGAATCCTGTAGTAATTGTGCATTTGTTGGGTTTATGCCAAGGAATATTGACAATATGATACAAGCCAGTAATATTTTGAATCTCCCGGGCATTATTAAAAAAAATGATTATCCGCAAAGCGACCTGCTCAAAAAAAAGCATATAAAATTTACGGATATTTAGATTATATTAGGTCATAACATATTGTATATTTCATTGATATTCATTATA
>JAUZOM010000171.1 GCA_030706465.1 Bacteroidota bacterium
GGAGATAGTACCCTGGCGTTCGTATCGTGTCCAACCTAAATTCAGTCCGATCCGCCGTAGTGTTAAGCACGAATTGAAAATGGACAAAATATTGCCGGAAGATTGAACTTTCGGCAGGTTGCTGCTGTTTATTTTGTCAGGAAAAACAGATCAAGGCATTCCGGGAATACGGATCAAGTTGTTTGGGACAGGCCACTAATTCAGCATGGGAGAAATCGTGGCGGTTGTACAGCCCCTCGCCGGGTAGCATCTATTACAGAAGCAAACAGAAACCTATCTGGTAAGGTATCGGTATTCAGGAGAAACATCCGAATTGTTCTATTCGGCAAAATAAGAAAAGTTTTTAATAAAAACAATGAAAAGACGTAAAGTTCGTGCTGTGCTAAGGCTGTTTTGACGATAATTCCTTTAGAAATCATAGTGAGCCGTCACGAATGATAACAGCACATACGAAGTGATGGCTTCCCCTATGCAGATGTAACATTTTCTATTTAACACAACACTAGTAATAGAATTATCTTTGTAACTATGTTTAACCACTAAAATTTAAAAAAATGAAAAAAAGTAAATTAATTGTTGTTTTATCAATTATTCTTTCAGGTAGTGTCTTGTTTTCTTCTTGTATTGGTTCCTTCAATCTTTCCAATAAACTGTTGAACTGGAACAAAAGCCTGAGTAGCAAGTTTGTGAATGAAGTAGTATTTATCTGCTTCAATATTATCCCTGTTTACGGAATCTCCCTTTTTGCAGATGCAGTTGTACTTAATACAATTGAATTCTGGACCGGCTCAAATCCGGTTGCAAATAACGTGAAATTCGTTAAAGGCGACAAAGGAAATTATAAGATCTTAACGAATCGTCATGGCTACAAAATTACGAACTTAAAGACCAAAGAAGTTGTAACATTGAATTACAACAAAACAGACCGTTCCTGGTCGGCTGAATCAAGAGGAAAAAGCATAACTTTCATGACTTTTGTTGATGAAAATCATGTAAAAATGTATGGCTCTAATGCCGTTGTTGAATTGTCCCAGGCAGGTGCTTTAGCCTATCAGGCTGTAGTTACCGGGAATATGGCTGTTGCCTGCAGATAAGCTCCGGTTGAATAATCCTTACCTAACCAGGACAAGTGAGAGCCAAAAAGCAGAACGCAAATGACGCAACCGGCGCAAATTCCCACAAATCGAAGATGCCGGTTTGTCGGTATAAAGACTGATATTTCTTAGAATTTTGTAGTACTTTAAATAGCTGATATTTCGATGTATATTTAAATATTGTGTCAAAAAATACACCAAATTGTGAGATAAGGTACTAATTTGGCTCAAAAGGTTAAATACGTAAAAAATCAAATTGGATGCAGTCGGGTTTCGTGATTGGGAGACCCGGGGAAGGGTATTTATTTGCGATTTGGAAATCGCGGGTCCCATTAAATTGATAATTTCTGTTTGTTGGACACTTTGCGCCTGAATGCAGCATAAAAAAAGAGTCATGGTAAGACTAACCTTACCACGACTCTTTTTTTATGCTGCATTCAGGCGTTTATTTTATGCAACTCCGGATGGCATGAAATTTAACACCGATCGCAAAACGATTATTTATTTATGGTTTTAATGTCTTTCGGTTGTAATTCGATGACTTCCAGGTTTTGTATTTTCTCCCCATCAATTTCTACACGGATAAGAGTCTGGACTTTATGGAAGCCATATTTCCCGGCCGCACCGGGATTAATGTGTAATAAATCGAGCTTTTTATCGTTTTGAACTTTCAGGATGTGTGAATGCCCGCAAACAAAGAGTTTAGGGGGCTGCTGAAAGATAGCGGGACGTACCAACGGGTCATAATTACCGGGATAGCCGCCGATATGCGTTAACCACACTTTTATTCCTTCGCACATAAACCGGTTGTGTTGCGGGAAAAGTGAACGGATCTCGTAGCCATCGATATTGCCCCACACTCCCCGTACCGGTTTGAAGGCCCGTAAGCGGTTGACCACTTCCAGGGAACCCCAGTCGCCGGCATGCCATATTTCATCACAAGTAGCAAAATGTTCCAGGATGCGGTCGTCGAGCATTCCATGAGTGTCCGAGAGAATTCCGATACGTTTCATGCTTTGGTTATTTTATGTTCAAATTATTGGCAAAAGTAATAAAAATCAACAATAAAGATTCAACATGGTTTCGATAAAAATCTGAAAGCAGATCAAACGGATGATCAATACTGTGTATTTCTGTAGATTTATTAAATTATCAGCTTTTTATTCCGTTTGTACAACTGACAGAGTCCGGTATCGACTTCGTCTCATTAGCCTATTTATTTGTCTTACAACGGTATTAACCAAAGCTTGATTATGAAATGGTTCAAACTGCTTTATAATCACAGATTGTATTATCCGTATCTGGAAGAGCGTGTTCTGCATGTGTCCTTTTTTATGAGTTTCACGAAACGGGATTGATTTAATCAGTCGAAAAAAGCATCTGATAACCTTACCCGACTTAATTTTTGTATCAAGCGAATACAGCATTTTGTTTATGTTTTGAATTTAACTACTTTTGTACGCTTTCCAGCTTGAAGAAAGACATTGCCATGAAAAAGAAAACGAATAAACTCAAACCTTTTATAGCAAAATTACGGTTTAAGTACCGTGTTTCGATTCTCAACGAGAATACGCTGGAAGAATCGTGGCATGTCCGGCTGTCCCGTTTCAGTGTTTTTATGTTTGTATCCAGTTTTATAGCTCTCACGTTTATTTTGCTTACCATTCTTATTTTTACCACCCCAATAAGCCGTTATTTACCCGGATACGGGGAAACCGGCAACCGCTCGAATATCATTAAGGAATCGATGCGTACCGACTCGTTGGTCAAACAGGTTGAGTTGCAGGAAGGATATGTGGATATAATCAAAGGAATTATTAACGGAAAAATGAAACCTGATTCCATTGCGTCACTGGACTCCATTGCCCTGAAACAACGGGCAAAAATTTTACTGGAAAAAACGAAAAGGGAAAAGACCTTTGTCGAGAATTTTGAGAAAGAGGAAAAATATAATCTGGCAAGTATCGATACCAAGCCAACCGAGAGCACCTATGTTTTCTTCCGGCCCACGCGGGGCGTAATTTCGTCTTCTTATAATTTGTCGGAACAGCAATACGGCATTTATCTGATTACATCGCCGAATGAAAGTGTGGTTAGCGTATTGGCCGGGACTGTGGTTTATGCTGCCTTTACCTTCGATTACGGTTGGGTAGTACAGGTGCAGCATGATAACAATTATCTTTCGATCTATAAGAATAATACCCGGGTACTCAAAAGGGTAGGGGATGAAGTGAAAGCAGGTGAGTGTATTGCCATTACCGGTGATGCTTCGAAAAAGAAGGCCGGTAACCAGTTTTATTTTGAATTATGGAAACAGGGTAAACCTGTTGATCCGGAAGAAGTTATTATATTTTAACTTGTTGTCATGTTGAACGAATCGAAAAAACAAATAGCCATTTTAGGATCAACCGGTTCTATCGGTACGCAGGCGTTGGAAGTGATCTCGGAAAACAGGTCCCTGTTTGATGTGTATGCCCTGACAGCCAACAACAATGTGGATCTGCTGATAAAACAATCGCGGAAATTCCAACCGGAGATGGTGGCCATTGGGAATGAAGACCACTACCAACGGTTGAAAAGTGCATTGTCCGATTTACCGATCAAGGTCTTTGCCGGGGCAGATTCTATAGCCCAGGTTGCCGAGATGCAACCGATTGATATGGTATTGACTGCTATGGTCGGATATTCGGGACTCAAACCGACCATGAATGCCATAAAGGCCGGTAAAAAAATCGCATTAGCCAATAAAGAAACATTGGTAGTAGCCGGCGAGCTGATCTGTGAGCTGGCAGCGAAGTATAATGCACCAATCATTCCGGTTGATTCGGAACATTCCGCCATTTTCCAATGTCTGGCGGGGGAGGGAAACAATCCGGTTGAAAAAGTGATCTTGACGGCTTCCGGAGGTCCGTTTCGGACAAAGCACCTGCAGGAACTTGAACATGTAACCAGTGCACAGGCGTTGAAGCATCCGAACTGGGATATGGGAGCAAAGGTCACTATTGACTCGGCAAGTATGATGAATAAAGGTTTTGAAGTGATTGAAGCTAAATGGCTTTTCGGCGTTTCGCCCGAACAGATTCAGGTAGTGGTACATCCGCAGTCGATTATTCATTCCATGGTTCAGTTTGCAGATGGAGCCATCAAGGCCCAACTTGGCATGCCGGATATGAAATTGCCCATACAATATGCTTTTACCTATCCCGAGCGCATAAAAACAAACTTTCCACGTTTTGACTTTGATGCCTGTTCGCAATTCACCTTTGAAAGGCCGGATGAAGAACGGTTCAGGAACCTGGCTTTAGCTTATTACGCTATGGAGAAGGGCGGAAATATGCCCTGTATCCTGAATGCTGCGAATGAAATCGTTGTAGCGGAGTTTTTAAAGGATACTATCGGTTTTCTTCAGATGAGCGATATTATAGAGGATGTAATGGCAAAATCTACCTTTATTGCCAAACCGACTTACGATGATTACGTAAAAACGGATGCCCAGGTAAGGCTACTTACCAAGGAGTTGATTTAGAGGGTGAGGAATGAGAGATGAGAGATGAGGAATGAGAAAAAGGAGTAAGAGGTAAGGAGTAAGAGGTAAGAAAAAAAAAGAGGTGAGAGTTATGCAGGAATATCATTTAAAAAACAGGCCCAACCGGGAAATAAAAGCGGACTCAGAGATAAATGATATTTTACAACGAGGTAAGTTTGCCGTGATTTCAATGTGTCGAAATAACGAACCATATATCGTTTCGTTAAGTTATGGTTTTGATGCCGAAAAAAAATCATTGTATGTCCATTGTGCACCGCAAGGATTAAAAATAGATTTTTTTCATTCAAATCCCAGGATTTGTGCCACAATCATAGAAGATGGCGGATATGTGATTGATGAATGTGCCCATAACTACAAAACTGTTGTTTTTTGGGGGAATATTTGCTTTGTGACAGATTTGGAAGAAAAAAAGCATGGAATGAAAATTCTTTTGAATCACCTGGAAAATAACAGAAATCTGATTCAGGAAAAATTATCAAAATCGGATGATTATTATTCCAACATGGAGGTGTTGAGAATTGATATAAAACAGATTCATGCCAAAGCGGGTAGATAAATAATCGAGTTGAAATTTTGAACTGAAAAGATGGAAATTCCCAAAACAGAAGGCATTAAATACGCGGGGTCAAAACTGAAAATATTGCCGTATATCTTCGAACTGGTGAATGAACTTCAGGGGATTGAGACGGTGCTTGATGGCTTTAGCGGTTCTACCCGGGTTTCGCAGGCTTTTGCCCAATTAGGTTACTCGACTTCCTCGAACGATATTGCCGTCTGGTCGGAAGTATTTGCTACCTGTTACCTGATATCAAATAAGCCAAATGCCTATTATCAACAACTGATTGATCATTTGAACGAATTACCGGGAGTTGAGGGATGGTTTACGGAAAATTACGGAGGTGCCGTAACTGAAATAAAAAAACCGTTTCAGTTGAAAAACACCATGAAACTGGATGCCATACGGGATGAGATTGAGCTGTTGAATTTAGACTGGGAGGATAAATGTGTGCTGCTTACCAGCCTGATCTATGCCCTTGACAAAGTAGACAGCACCCTGGGACATTATGCAGCCTATTTGTCAGCGTGGTCGCCACGTTCTTATAACGATTTAAAGCTGAAATTACCACTCCGTTTTGAGTTAAAAGGTAAAAACAGCGTTTTCCGGGATGATATTTTTAATACTGTGTCGACGAACCGGTTTGACCTGGCTTATTTTGATCCTCCTTATGGGTCCAACAATGAGAAGATGCCTCCCAGCCGGGTTCGTTATGCTTCGTATTATCATTTGTGGACGACCATTATTCAACATGATAAGCCGGCAGTATTTGGGAAAGCAAACAGGCGGGAAGATTCCCGGGATGAACGATCCGCTTCGGTTTTTGAAGAATTCAGGAGAAACGAAGACGGCGATTTCTTAGCTATGAAGGCTTTAAGAAGGTTAATCGAAGAAACAAAGGCACATTATTTGCTGTTATCGTATAGTTCGGGTGGAAGAGCCACTAAGCAACAATTACTGGATATGATTTCAGACTCTGGCAAGTTGTTGGATATTAAATCAATAAACTATCAGAAAAATGTTATGAGCAGTATGCGTTCCACCCTGGAATGGATAAATACAGATGAAAAGCATCATGAATATCTTTTTTTGATGGAGAAGATATAAGGTCTACAATCGCCTGTTACTAGTCTCCAGTCTATGGTCACCTGTAGCCGGGGGAAAAGTATAGAAACAAATTCAATTAAAAGAAAATAATAAAACAAGTCCGGAGTCAGAAGACTGATACCCGGAGACTAAATCAACAATTCAACATTCCTTATGGAAACATTCTTTATCAGAGCATTACAGCTTATTTTAAGTCTCTCAATTCTAGTTGTTTTACACGAGTTCGGACACTTTACCTTTGCACGTATTTTCAAGGTTCGTGTAGAAAAATTTTATATGTTTTTCAATCCGAATTTTTCCCTGGTACGGGCAAAAAAAATAAACGGACAATGGAACTTTAAGTTTTTCTCTAAAAATATTCCGGCCAATGAGCGTCCGAAGCTGGATGCCGATGGTGATGTCATGCATGATAAAAAAGGGAAACCTATCATGGAGCAAATTCCAGAATCGGAATTACCGGAAGGCGATTGGCGTAAATATCCCGAGAGCACGGAGTGGGGAATAGGTTGGTTGCCATTAGGCGGTTATTGCTCCATTTCGGGAATGGTAGATGAGACAAAGGATATTAGTCAACTGGCCGCAGAGCCACAACCCTGGGAATATCGGTCACGGTCGGTCTGGCAACGGTTACCTATCATTATTGGTGGCGTATTGGTTAATTTTATATTAGCCATGGTTATCTACTCTGCCGTATTGTTTACCTGGGGACAGGAGTATTTGCCACTAAAAAACGCAAAATATGGCTTGCAGTTTTCACAGGTTATGCTGGATAACGGCTTCAAAAACGGGGACAACATAGTGAAGATTGATGGTAAGCCGGTAGAACAACGGGCTGATGTGATTGAAAAATTACTGATTGATGGCAAGCAAAATATTACGGTATCCAGAGGTAACGAATTAATAGATTTAACTTTGCCGGCTGATTTTACCCAAAAGATATTAGCTTCGAAGGAAACCGATGTTGTTTCAATTCGTTTTCCTTTTGTAATTGATGAAGTTTCGGCCGGAACGCCCGCTGAAAAAGCCAAATTACTGGCAGGTGACAGTATTGTTGGAATAAATGGGAAACAATTGTATATCTATCAGGATATTGTTTCGGAATTAGAAGCATCTAAAAATACTCAAATCCAATTAAATTATGCCAGGAAAGGGCACTACATGCAATCGGCAATTCAACTGAATGAAGATGGAAAACTAGGTGTTAAACCAACTTCGGGTTATAACTTTTTGACCACTAAACGAATTGAATACGGCTTCTTTGAATCGATTCCTGCGGGGATTAAACTTGGGTGGCAAACGCTGACCAGCTACGTGAAGCAGTTCAAGCTGGTATTTACCAAGGAAGGATCAAAAAGTTTGGGCGGATTCGGAGCTATCGGTAAGATGTTCCCTAAAATTTGGGATTGGCAGGTGTTTTGGTCGATGACTGCTTTACTTTCGGTAATTCTGGCGTTTATGAATTTTCTACCTATACCGGCTTTGGATGGAGGTTATGTATTATTCCTGCTATACGAAATGATAACCCGAAGGAAACCCAATGAGAAATTCCTGGAGTATGCCCAGACTGCCGGTATGATGTTGCTTTTTGCATTGTTACTTTATGCAAACGGTAATGACCTGTTTAAAGCTATATTTAAATAAATTTTCAAAACTTTTCCAGAGTTCAATACTTTGGAAAAGTTTTTTTAATATATACCTATGAAACCAATAGCAATTTGTTATCCTACATGTGGCACTTGCCGGAAAGCAGAGAAATGGATGAAATCGAACGGTATCGATTATACCTATCGCCCCATAAAAGAAGAAAATCCGACGAAAGAAGAACTGAAGTCGTGGATTCGCAAGAGCGGACTTCCGGTTTCTAAGTTTTTCAACACAAGTGGATTGCTCTATAAAGAACAAAACATGAAGGACAAAGTGAAAGTGTTGTCTGAGGATGAACTGATTGATATTCTGGCTTCGAATGGATTAATGGTAAAACGTCCGATTTTGCTGGAAGGCGAAACTGTTTTAGTCGGCTTTAAGGAGGAAGAATGGAAAGTCCTTTTGAAGTGAACTGCTAAAGGAAAGTAATCAATTATTCGTGCAATTCCTGCATATATCGAATTGCTTCCTGTCCCGAAGAATCCGACCCCTGAAATCGAAAGCTTCATTGCTTTGCCAACAATCCACAAATGAATTGTCGATGATATTTCCAA
>JAUZOM010000172.1 GCA_030706465.1 Bacteroidota bacterium
AGAATCTGATCACGACAACACGCACAACCGACCTGGAAGCTGCCGCCGATATATTGCAACAATACAAGATTGAAAAGCTACCGGTGGTTGATGCGGATAACAAACTGGTCGGGTTGCTTACCTATAAAGACATTACCAAAGCCAAAGATAAACCGATGGCCTGCAAGGACGAACGTGGCCGTTTACGTGTTGCCGCCGGAGTGGGCGTTACACATGACACCTTGCTTCGTGTAGAAGCATTGGTAGAGGCTGGTGTTGATGCGATTGTGATAGACACGGCCCATGGGCACTCGATATCTGTAGTGAATATGCTCAAGGAAGTAAAAGCAAAATTCCCGGGCATTGATGTCGTAGTGGGTAATATTGCCACAGGCGAAGCTGCCAAAATGTTGGTTGAAGCAGGAGCTGACGCCGTAAAAGTAGGAATTGGTCCGGGTTCTATTTGTACCACCCGGGTTATTGCCGGTGTCGGTGTTCCCCAGCTTTCGGCTATTTATGAAGTTTCCAAGGCGCTGGCCGGAACAGACATTCCGGTTATTGCAGATGGTGGAATCCGTTATTCAGGTGACATTGTGAAAGCATTAGCCGCCGGGGCAAGTACCATTATGGCCGGTTCACTTTTTGCCGGCGTAGAAGAATCACCGGGTGAAACGATTATTTTCAACGGACGTAAATTCAAATCATACCGGGGAATGGGTTCGCTCGAAGCAATGGATAAAGGCTCGAAAGACCGTTATTTCCAGGACATGGAAGATGATATCAAAAAGCTGGTTCCCGAAGGAATCTCGGCCCGTGTTGCTTTCAAGGGTGCTTTGTTCGAAGTAATTTACCAAATGATCGGTGGTTTGCGTGCCGGGATGGGCTATTGCGGAGCGCATACCATCAATGAATTGCATAATGCAAAGTTCACGCGTATTACCAACGCCGGAGTAGCAGAGAGCCACCCGCACGATGTCACCATTACCAGTGAAGCTCCTAATTATAGCCGGGAAAATAACTGATAAAACCTATTCTGCAATTTTACAATTAATAATTAACACTTTATTTTTGTTAATTATTAATTGTTAATTGTCAACTCATTACCTGTTCTATTTCAATCCGGATTAAAAATAAAAGCTGCAGAAATCGCCTTAAGAAAGATAAAGACACAACATTAGTCAATAATTCCCGTTTAAATTCAGTTATAAGAATCAGAGTTAATTATTAATTTTTTCATTGTTAATTATTTATTGAAATTATCATTTAAAATATTTATGAAATCACCTGTAATTAAATTATTAGCTTTTTGGGCTTTGTCAGCGGGCGCTTTTGCTCAATCTACCGATCCGGTATTAATGACAATCAACAACAAACCGGTATTAAAATCGGAGTTTGAATACATTTACAACAAGAATAATTCGAATAACTCACTGGACAAAAAGACACTTGAGGAGTACGTTGATTTATTTATAAATTTCAAGCTTAAAGTAGAAGAAGCTAAATCACAGGGGATCGACACGACGAAATCGTTTATTAGCGAGTTGGCCGGTTATCGTTCTCAATTAACAAAACCGTATCTGACAGACTCGAAAGTCGATGAAGCAATGCTTCACGAAGCGTACGACCGCTCGAAAGAAGATATCGATGTGAGCCATATATTGATACGAATTCCGCAGAACGCCTCACCTGCCGATACGCTGAAAGCATTCAATCAGATTAACAGCATTTGGAAACGGGTGCAAAAAGAAGATTTTGCCAAGGTAGCCAAAGAAGTTTCACAAGACCAGTCAGCCGAACAGAACAGCGGTCATATTGGCTGGATCTCTGCATTCCGCACTGTATATCCATTCGAGACCATGGCCTATAATACTCCGGTCGGAACAATTTCAAGACCCGTACGTTCCGCTTTTGGCTATCATATCATAAAAACGCATGCCCGTCGTAACTCATTGGGAGAAGTACTGGTATCGCATATCATGATTTTCACGACCAAAGGGGACGAAGCCCAGAATAAAAAAGCGAAAGCAACAATCGATTCTATTTACCAACGGGTGTTGGCTGGTGATGATTTTGGTACATTGGCTAAAAGTCATTCGATGGACAAAGGTTCTTCGATTAAGAACGGTGAATTGCCCTGGTTTGGAACAGGGCGAATGGTACCCGAATTCGAGACGGCTGCTTTTGCTCTAAAAAAAGTGGGAGATGTTTCACAACCTATTCAGTCGGCCTACGGATGGCATATCATTAAATTAATGGACCGAAAGGGACTGGCACCATTTGAAGAAGTGAAAGCCGACCTGGAACGTAAAGTAAAACGGGATGAACGTGCCAATAAAGGGCAACGTGCCTTCCTGGCAAAGTCGCGCATTGCAAATAATTATATGGAAAACACGGCCAACATACAGGAATTCCACAAATTGCTGGCAAAACGCACGTTGAAAGATTCTACCTTTATTGCTGAAGCTGCGAAACTGAACAAACCCCTTTTCAACTTTGTCGGCAAAGACTATACGCAGGCTGACTTTGCCAAATATCTGAAGAAAAACAATACAACCGAAAAAAGCATTCCTTCGGAAATCATTGATGAGAAGCTCGAAGCATTTGCCGATAACGAATTGCTTTCATACGAAGATTCCCAACTTGAAAACAATTACCCTGAATTCCGCTTCTTAATGCAGGAATACCACGACGGCATCCTGTTGTTCGAAGTAAGCAACCGGGAAGTTTGGGAAAAAGCATCGAAAGATACACGGGGACTGGCAAATTACTTTAATACGCACAAATCGGATTACACATGGGAAAAACCGCATTTCAAAGGGCATGTGATTCTTTGCAAAGACAAAGAAACATTGGCAGCGGCTAAATCGATTGTAAAAAAATCGGAAACCGATTCAATCGATAAATACCTCCGCACCCGTTTAAACGACAGCATTCAATATGTGAAAGTTGAAAAAGGATTGTACGTCCAGGGCGAAAACAAGGTGGTTGACGATCAGATATTCAAAACTAAAGAGAAATATGTTCCGACCAAGGACTATCCATTCTTCTTTGTTAGCGGTAAATTATTGAAAAACAAACCGGAAGATTACACTGATGTCCGCGGATTGGTAACAGCTGACTATCAAGAATTTTTGGAACGTGAATGGATAAAGGCTCTCCGGGCAAAATATCCTGTGAATGTTGACCAAAATGTTTTGAAAACGGTTAAGAAAAACTAATAATAAAATCACGCAAAAATAAAAGCCCTACCTTTGGCTTTTATTTTTGCGTTTTTTGTTTTCAACCTATTTGGATTACTTATTACCAACACATGAATAAGTCTACGTTTTTACCGATTATCTTAGTGGCTCTAACAGTGATATACTCTTGTAACCGCAAATCCCCGGATACAACCCGCAAACCACTACTTGAAGTTGAAGGTAAATTCCTATACGCCGACGAAGTCCAACAAATTATACCTCCCAATGTAAACGATACCGATAGTACTGAAATTGCCCAAAGCTATATCCGGAAATGGGTTACCGACGTATTGATGTACGAGAATGCAAAAAGGAATATTACCAATAAAGAAGAGATTGAACAGTTGGTTGAAAGTTATCGCAAGTCGCTTACAATCCATCAATATCAACAAAAGATGATTGAACAGCGCCTTCCGAAAGAGCCATCGGAAGAAGATATGAAAGCCTTTTACAACCAATACAGTAACCAACTTGTTTTAAAAGAAAATATTATCAAAGGGTTGTTGCTTATTATCCCTCAAAAAGCAGCAAAACTAAGTACCGTTCGAAGTTGGGTACAATCAGCCAATACAAAATCACTTGAGGACATCGAAAAATACAGTTTGCAAAATGCCATCAGTTATGATTATTTTGGTGATAAATGGTTGCCTCTTTCAGAAATATTAAAAAAGATACCCTTAAAAATTGAAGATCCTTCAAAGTTTGTAACTTCCAATCGCTTTGTAGAGACCTCCGACAGTACAGAACACTTTTTTCTACGCATTGAAGCCTATAAAGTATCCGGCCAGGTTGAACCTTACGAAATGGCAAAAAACCGAATTGCCAATATATTGCTCAACAAACAGAAAGCCGATTTTATTACAAAATTTGAAACCGAGATATACAATGACGCTGTAGCAAATGAAACAGTCACATTTTTCAAGAAAAAATAAAGAAGAAGATCAATTACAATAGACACAACAAGTCACAATAGTTAATTTTATTGGAACCAGCGCCAGCGGGAGGATTCTCGCCCAAACATGTAAATAATAAATCTTCTTTAACTTAGCGCACTTCATTCATGAGTTGCGGTATTTTAATCATATAATTTTCAAACCGATTGCTTTGATATTAAAATAATTATATTGCACCTATTGTGTCTATTGTGGTTATTTACTTTTAAATTACAAACTATATTTTATGAAAAAAATAATTCTTTGCCTTTTATTTTTCTTAAGTATTACACCACTAAAAATGCTTGCACAAAAGAACATTGTGGACGAAGTCATTTGGGTTGTAGGAGACGAATCCATTCTCCGGTCGCAAGTCGAAGAACAAAAGTTACGGTCGCAATACGAAGGAACTCCCATTCAGGGCGACCCTTACTGTGTTATCCCGGAACAGATTGCCATTCAGAAACTTTTCCTGCATCAGGCAGCTATTGACAGTGTTGTGGTTAGCGAGTCAACCGTCATGAACCAAGTGGAGAACCGGCTGAGCTATTTTATATCTCAAATCGGTTCAAAAGAAAAAATGGAAGAATACTTTCATAAAAACACTCTTGAATTACGGGAAGAGTTGCGGGACATGATCCGTGACCAACAGGTTATCCAGCAAATGCAACAAAAGCTGGTCGGGGATATAAAATCGACACCGGCCGATGTGCGCCGCTTTTATAACGATCTGCCCAAAGATAGTATTCCAACCATCCCGGCACAGGTTGAACTTCAAATCCTGAGTTTTGAACCTCCGGTGGCCTTGGAAGAAATAAACCGGATAAAGGATCGTTTGCGTGATTTCACCGAGCGTATCACCAGTGGCAATTCTGATTTTTCAGTGTTAGCCCGGCTTTATTCGGAAGACACCGAAAGTGCCAAACGAGGAGGAGAACTTGGGTTCATGGGCCGAGGGCAACTAGTACCCGAATTTGCCCAGGTGGCTTTCAACTTATTGGACACCAAGAAAGTATCGCGCATTGTTCAAACTGAATTTGGGTTTCATATTATTCAGTTGATCGAAAAAAGGGGTGACCGGATAAATTGCCGTCATATTTTGCTTAAACCCCATGTTTCACTCACAGAAAAAGAAAAAGCTATTCATGCACTGGATTCAATCTCGAACCTGATTCGGGAAAACAAACTGACTTTTGAGCATGCCGTCATGAACTTCTCACAAGATAAGAATACAGCCATGAACGCCGGATTGATGTTGAATGAAAAAAGCGGTACTTCCAAATTTGAGTACCAGGACCTACCACCGGAAGTGGCCAAAGTGGTTTACGAAATGAATGTTGGTGAAGTTTCCAAACCATTCACCATGATCAGCAAAACGACAAACAAAGACGTAGTGGCTATCGTAAAGGTAAAATCGAAGACTGAAAATCACAAAGCGAATCTCAACGATGATTACCAAATGCTGAAAACATACTATGAAGGAAAGAAAAAACAGGATTTTCTGAATGCCTGGATTATAAAAAAACAAAAGGAAACGTACATTAGCATTGATCCTGCCTGGCAAAACTGTACATTCCAATATCCGGGTTGGATAAAAAAATAACTCCGTACAATGGAAGGTAGTAATGCTACAGACTTACTAACTCATTAATCAACTATCATTTGAATACAACCCGTTATCATCATAACTTTAAAAGCAGGCACATCGTACTTTTCGGTGTGCTGTGTTTATTTATAATTATTTTACAGGCACAGATACGTCCGAAACAATTACGAAAAGAAGTTTTACAAAGTCAGGCCCCACAAAAAGTAATAACCAAGAAGAGGGGAAAGCCATCCCCAAAGACAAAAGTTATCCTGGAGCACAAACCGATAGCTCCCACTGTGAATCCCTTGAGTAAGCGGGGTGTGACACTTGTCTACCTGGAACATTCCGAAACACTTTCGTTTGACAAGATTATGAATCCGAATATGCAGGTGTTGAAGGGAAATGTCCGGTTCAGGCATGACAATGCATTACTTTATTGTGATAGTGCGTATTTTTTTGACAAAGAAAATTCATTCAATGCCTTTGGGAATATACGCATTGTGCAAGGCGATACCCTTTTTGTCTATGGCGACAAACTTTATTACGATGGGAATACCAAGCTTGCCCGCTTACGGCATAATGTTCGTATGGTAAACCGGAAAACAACACTCATCACCGACAGCTTAAATTACGATCGTTTAGCAAATCTGGCTTATTATTATACCGGAGGAAAGATTACAGATCAGCTTAATGTACTTACTTCCGTTTGGGGCCAGTATTCCCCCTCAACAAACGATGTCCTGTTTAAGAATCAGGTGCATCTTAAAAATAAGAATTTTATACTTGATTCCGATACCCTGAAATACAATACGAAAACCAACATTGCCAATATAGTCGGTCCGACTCATATCGTATATAACGATGAGACGGATATCTATAGTAAACGTGGTTGGTATAATACCGCAACCGATCGCTCCATGCTTTTAGACCGGTCTATCGTAAAGCATAAAGATGGCAAGACCCTGATCGGAGATACTATTTTTTACGACAAGAAACTTAAATACGGTGAAGGATTTAAGCGGGTTGTGATGAATGACACCATTCAAAAATCGACATTGTATGGGGATTATTGTTATTATAACGACATTACCAAAAAAGGACTGGCCAGCGACTCTGCCATGTTGGTTGACTGGTCGGGTAAAGATTCCATGTTTGTACATGCCGACACGCTTTTAACCTTACGGGATTCAATCTATAATGTAGCACGGGGATATTATCATGTGCGGATTTTCCGAAACGATATTCAGGGTCTTTGCGATTCTTTGACTTATTCTGCCCGTGATTCGGTTATGAATATGTATGGCGAGCCGGTTCTCTGGTCGGATAACAACCAGCTTTCGGGCGAAACGATTCAGACATTTTCCAGGAACAAGAAGGTGGATCATATCGATATTCAGCATGAAGCCGTTGCTATTCAACATGAAGATTCTGTTTTTTATAATCAGTTATCTGGAAAAGAGATAATAGCCTATGTGGACAGCGGGCAACTGAAAAAAGTGAAAGTAAATGGAAATGCGGAAACCATTTACTATCCGAGGGATGAAAAAGATTCCACATTAGTCGGACTCAACAAAACGCAAAGCAGTTTTGTGGTCATGTACTTAAAGAACAAAAAAGTACAACGGGTGGTCATGACTACATCCTCCAACGGCACAATGTACCCGCTTGATAAGATCTCCGGAAAGGATTTGTATCTGAAAAACTTCTTTTGGCTGGAAGATCAACGTCCAAAAGTGAAACAAGATATATTTCTGGTCTTTCCAAAAGTCAAACGGCCAAAGCCTGGCGGGCTAGAGTCGAATGACAATCCAAAAACGGCTAGATCAGGACCGGGTGGAAATAAAAATGTTTCCCCGGGAAATACAACTCCGGCTATTTCATCTCCCAACCTGAGTAATCCCAAAGCTATCCGAAAATAGGCCAATAAAGCAAATAAGCAATTTCCTTCCGGAATTAGCAGTTATACGGCATAGGCTTTTATAATCACAGAGGGTCTAAGTTACGCCAAAGGCAACGAAAAATGTAATTTTCGTTGCCTTTGGCGTTCTTTGCAAAAAGGAACAAAGGGATAAGCAGAGCATTCTGTCTGGACGCAGTCGTATTTTGGTCTTATTTCAGTCTTACTACCGTCTATGTTCAGAGGGGGTTCAGTGAGGGTTCAATGAGGTACACCTCACTGAACCCCCTCTATACTCCCATTGAACTGTCTCTATACAGAGCAAGAACCCCGGAGGAAATAAGACTGAAGGAAGAGGATACTCCACGGGGAGGAAGAATCCGAAATGAAACAACATCAAGAAACGGGTTGGAATCCGGGTAAGGGTCGACTTCAACATTCCTCCAGCTTTGTCCGGTGACTGGGTGCCGGATCAATAGTCAACAAAGCTTGTTCGGATGTATAAAATGGACATTCAGTTATTCCACCTGCTTATTTCTACGTTACTTAACGACATTGAATCAGTAATGTAAAACGAGACGGGAAATTCAATTATCAAACATTTGCGGTGTAAAGTTCTTCACCGGGAACCCCGTTGTAAACACAACGTAAATCCGGAATCAAACCTGAGAAGCCATCGATTATCCGGTGCCGGATGAACAGGACTTTCAGCTGGATGCAGCTTGCCTGTATATTCATGCATTTAGGGTGATGAACGGGTTGGGGA
>JAUZOM010000173.1 GCA_030706465.1 Bacteroidota bacterium
AAACGTAATCGTCCGCCGGACAGAACCATCACCATTGCATAATGACAGGTTCTTGTTCTCCTTGTCAAAATACAGAAAGCTCAGGTTTTCCCACATTCCTGGCGTGTCGCCAATCAATCCGTATAGTTTATCATTGTTGCGAAGGCCTAAAAACGTAAATGTTTCCAAACTTTTATTCTCGCCAAATTCGGGACCAGAAGGACCAGGTGCATATTTTACTGACGTTTTTTCCTCTCCCGTAAATGAATAGAATTCACCAGGCTGCATTGTTTTCCAACCAAAATCAATGTAATATCGTTGATCTGATTTAGCTTTGACCGTTACCGTCCGTTCGATAAGGCCAGGAGTGATTTTCTTATAGGATTCCGAAATCTCCAGTCCCGTTGAACGACCACCTTTAAGATTTAAAATCCCATTATTAGTAACTTGTTCATTATACCTGACCTCAGTAGTCCCTATTGGTTGTACAACCATCAGGCCCGCATCGTTTTTTAACGATGAAAAAACAACACGGTTGCTGTCCTGAATTTGAACCCATAACCCTTTGGCAGAAGAGCGTACAACAGGATAAATACCCGCTTCTGCAAAAAATGTTATTAAAGACAGAAAGATGAAAAAAAACAGCTTATGATAGAATAATTTCATTTTAAAAGAATATTAGAGGCTGTATCAAAGGTTGCCATACACCATGATTCTGTTATGCATAATTCATCCTTTGTATTTGACATACAGCGCATTGATCCCCTGCAAATTAAAACAGGACGCCTTTGTCAACTACTTTTGATACAGCCTCTTAGTTAGAAATTAGTACCCTGGATTCTGTTCCAGTTTAGCCTTTGTATTCGCTTCGATGTCGTAACTTGGAATTGGCAATTTATTCACATGATTATCAAGTTTCCAACCATCACGAATAGCAACATTGTTATATTTCATTACGTATTCAGCCAGTTTTCCCAACCTCATAAGCGTACTCAGACGAAATTCTTCCATGTAAAGTTCCCTGGCCCGTTCATCCAGAATTAAATCAATGTTGACATCACCTGGGTTGACGGGTGTTGCCTGAGCGCGATTTCTGACAGCATTGATGTCGGCAGCAGCATGGAGCATATCATTTTTTCCCAAATATGCTTCTGCCCGAAGAAGATATACTTCCGGCAACCGCATAATGTACCAGTCTTTATAAATTCCACCACCATCATAGTTTTGCCCATCAAACTTAAACATTCCATGATGAACAGCCGAGGCCGCTTTTTTAAACGCTGGTGAAATAGACCTGTAATAAACTGACGGATCGCCCATGCTTTCCTTTGTAATCACTTGTCCATAATACTTACTTGCATGGTTTACCCAATAATATACACGTTGAATATTATATTGGGAATTACGGATATCTTTGTTCCAGTCATCTTTATATTGCCATATTTGATTTCCGGCATATTCTGTTGGAATTAGCACATTAGTTCCTGCTCCACAACATGTATCTTTTAATTGATTTGTCACCCCGTCTTTATCTACCAGATGCCATGGCCAGGGATTCCACCATCTTTCCAGAACAAAGTATCCTCCATCTTTATTATTGCCTCCACCCAGGATGTTAAAATCCATTTCCATATTCCAGATGGCTTCATGGTTCCCCTCGAGCCAGTTCATATTACCTTCCTGAAACAGATCCCAGTAAACGTCACCCCATGGTTCTGCAGGTCCCTGATAGTCATATCCCTGAAATTTAAAATTCTTATTGGTCCCAAAACGTTGTGTCATCAGGTAAAAATTTGGATCATTGATCACCTGAGATGCAGCCTGAACTGCTCCGTCATAATCTTTAAGGCAAATGTCAACCTCGGTTAACAACTGATAAGCTGCTGCCCGGGGGGGCCTTCCACCCTTCTGTTTATCCACGGTAATCATCCATTTAGTTGCAAAATCCAGATCTTCTTTGCATTGCTTGTAAACTTCTTCCTGTGTGGCCCTCGTGTAGTCAAATTTAGCAGAAGTCGTTTCATTTAATACCAGGGGTACACCGCCCCACATATTTCCAAGGAAATGGTAACACCAGGCCCTGAGAAACTTGGCTTCGCCTATGATTGCATTTTTCTCTTCATCAGATTTCCAGGCAACACCACTTGCTCCCGCACGGTCAATGATGACATTGGCCCTGTAAATTAATGCATAAAAACGCGACCACCATTTATCTGCAAAATCACTGTCCGCATTTATGGTATTCCAGTTAAAATATGGGACAAATTCAGGTGACCATGATTCAGCAGCAAAATCCACATCAATTCCCTGCATATCAAAATTTTCGTAGCTGTCGGTGTTGGCATAAAAATATTGACGGATTTTCCGGTAAATATCAGCCAGGCCCGATTCAAAACCAGATTTATCAACAAATGAATTCTCCGGACTTAAAAAATCCTTTGCTTTCTCTTCCAAAATAGCATCCTGGTCACAGGACATTGTTCCGATAATGATGAAGAGATAGATGATTATATAGGTGAAATTTTTCATTTTCATTTCTTTTAAAAATTGAATGTTGCTGACAATAAATAAGTACGAATTGAAGGTATAGCGTTATCAGTAAGTCCGTTATTGGTTTCAGGATCCAATCCAACCCAGTGAGGAGCATAGGTAAATAGATTGTCGGCACTTACGGAGAAACTCAACCCGTTAATTCCCCATGGTTTAACCAGACTGGTTGCATCATAGGTTAACGACACTTTTTGTAATTTGATAAAACTCCGGTCAATGTATTTTCTCCCTTTATACCTTGCATTCTGGCTATAATCGGTACGGGGGAACATCGCATTTGTGTTTGTTGGCGTCCAGTAATCATAGACAGGGACATTACAGCTTCCAGAGTTCGCATATCCATCATAGTACGGAGTGTTTGTAGTTGACAAATACCAGTCATTCCCGCCCCATATCGAATATAAATAAGCCATCAGGGAAAATTTCTTGTATTGCAGGGTATTGGTAAAGCTCCATCTGAAATTAGGATTTGTATTTCCCAAAAATTGTCTGTCTTTAGTGGAGGTGATGGCTCCATCATTATTGACATCTTCCAGCTTATAATCGCCGGGGCGCATACCTTGCATTATTGTTCCATTATCCTTGTCAGCCTGTTGCCACATTCCGGTTACTTTATAGTTATAAATGGTTCCAAGTGGTTTCCCAATGAAAATATTAGAATTGATCAGATCATCTTCTTTACCATCCCCATTATTGTCTTGTCCAAGGATAGTCACTACTTTATTACGGTTAATTGAAAAGGCGATATCAGAATACCATTTAAAATTACCCATGTCAAGGTTTAATGAATGCAGGTTGATTTCAATACCTTTGTTTTTTATTTCCCCGATATTTGACATGATAGATCCGGTTCCGGAAGCGCTGGGCACTGCCAGGCTAAACATCAAATCATTCGTTTTTGTTAAATAACCATCGATTGATCCACTTAAACGCTTATTATTAAAAAGTGAAAAATCAATCCCCAGGTTTAATCCGGTTGTTGATTCCCAACCCAGATCATTATTTGCGAGAGAAGAAATATACTGGGTTATCGTATATGAGTTGTCCGGATAATAGACATACATGCTGGTCGCTATCCGTGCCAGCGTACTGTATGGCGAAATTGACTGGTTCCCGTTCACTCCATACGAAGCGCGCAGAGCCAGGTTTTTGACAGGGGCAACATCCTTCATAAAACTTTCTTTAGAAATGTTCCAGTTTATACCGGCTGAAGGGAACACACCCCATTTTTTGTTTTTACTGAAAGCAGAATAACCGTCCCGACGAATGGTTCCTGTTATTGAATATTTTTGGTTATAGGTATAGGAGCCACGGGCCATCATACCGATTGCATTCGTTTCTCCGCCACCTGTTGTTACCGTTTGTACAGACCCGTTTTGCAGGGAATAAGTGCCGAGAATCGCATTGTCAAATTTCTCCGCGTAAGCATTCACGTTTTTCCAGGAAGTACTTTCCCTTGAATACAATAAGGTAACATCAACATTATGCTTTTCGGCAAAAGTGTGGTAATATTTGATCATATTATCCAGCAACATGTTGTTGGTTTGCGCGTTAGCACGATTACCATACCCGTTTTTACCTTCTCCGTTGTAGGTACGCTTATTCCAAAATTGATCCTGATTGGTCCAATTAAGGGAATTTGAATAATTAACCTGATAAGAAAGTCCTTTTACCCATGGGGCCTTTATGGTAGCGGAAACGATTCCGTTAAGGGCATTCCGGATATCTGCATCCTCGGTCGCTATTAACCAGTAAGGGCTTACACATGATGTAGTCGATTGCGGGAGCTCTCTGTACTGACCATTTTCATCGTATAAAGAACCGTACGGGCTTAAGGTATTGACCAACCACATCATTGAAGTCGGAGTATAACCTGAGTAATCTTGTAAACTATAGGAACTCTTGATTCCCAAATTAAACCATTTGGTCAGGTCACTGCTAATGTTCACTCTTCCGGAAATATGTTTAAAATCATCGTTTATCAAAACCCCTTTTTGTTTGGTCAGGGTGGTGGATATATAATAATCAGTCTTTTCGGTGCTGTTGGAAACACTGACATTTAAATCATACATATTGCCTGTATGACTAAAGATTTTGGCAGGATCAACAATGGTAGGTCTGTGATCCGGCGTCGCATTATAGTTTGTTGCTTCGATAGGCTGCAAATAGAGGGCTATATCACTCGGGTTGGCTGTGGCGCCATTGGTTGCACGGATATCCAGTACGCGTTGCAGGTAGCCGGGTCCATCATAAGTCTTCAATGGTTCCAACTGATTGCTCAGGCCAGTATTTAACTTAACGTTGAATTTCGGCTTACCGGAAATACCTTCACCTTTTTTTGTTTCGATGAGAATGACTCCATTTGCAGAACGGGAACCATAAACAGCGGCTGCACTGGCGTCCTTCAACACGGTAAATGATGCAACATCCTCTGTGGGAATGTCGGCAAGAGAACCGCTATAAATTGCGCCATCTACCACGATTAAAGGGGTAGTACCTGCTGATATGGTGTTTTGTCCTCTGATTGTTAAATCGGCCACACCACCGGCCATGTTAATCCCTCCAATGTTTAACCCGGCGACACTTCCTTTTACGGTTTCCAGGATGTTGTTTACAGGGACATTTTTATAGAGATCGAGGTTGGCTTTTGTTACAGCTCCGGTAACAGCCTCCCTTTTCATCATTCCATACCCAACAGCAACCACTTCTTCAAGCCCTATGGTTTCCTGAATTAAGGAGACATTTATAGTTGTTTGACTTCCAACTAAGATCTGCTGTGTCTTCATTCCTATAAACGAAAACTGCAACGTTGCGTTCTCCGGGATATTGGAAAGTGAATAATGCCCTTCATTGTCAGTTATCATCCCCATTGTGGTTCCTTTCACCACTACCGATACGCCAGGTAATGCGGCACCGGACTGATCGGTCACTTTGCCGGAAACGGATTTTTTTTGCTGGCTGGGTGAATTCCCCGTTTCTTTTGCCGAAAGGATAATTTGCCGGTTGTTGATGGTGTATTCTATGCCGGTATCTTTAAATATCACATTTAATATTTCATCGATCGTTTTATCCTTTAGATCAACTGAAACCTTCTTATCAAGTTTGACAACTTTGTTGTTGTAGAAGAAAAAGAACTCGGATTGAGCTTCAATCTGCTCCAGGGCCGAGACAATACTTGAATGCTCGATTTTTACATCCATCTTTTTGGTTTGGGCATAATTGTCGAATGCATAGGTTTGCATAGTGGCAAAAACCATAATGAAAATAGAGATTTTCATAATTTTTAAGAATTTACCGACACAGGCAAATAAATACCTGTGGTTGTTGAAGAACCATGATTTTTTCATACTTTTGTCTTTTCTTGGGTTAATTATTAATAAATTAATGATTGATTCCTTAAGGGTGGTGCCGCAAACACTACCCTTATTCTTTTGACTAATTTTTATTGTTTATATACACCTCCCTCTTTTCGATTTTAGTTTTTATCCTTGTTGATATTTCTATCATTTTCATTACCTCTCCTAACGTTTCATCCTGAATCGTTGCCGTATAGCTCAAACCGGATTTTAACAATTCAGGATCCACGTGTATTTTACAGTTAAACCATCTTTCCAGTTGTTTCGCAACATCAGGCAATGATGTATTTCTGAAAATAAGTTTTCCGTCTTTCCATGAAGTGGTCAATAAGGTATCCACCTCTCGGACCTCCAATGTATGGGTTGTTTTATCAAGTATGGCTTTTTGTCCGGGCTGTATTCTTATTATTTCTTTGCCATTCAAATCGATAAGAGCGATAGAGCCCTCTTCCAACGTGGAACTTATTTGGTTGTCGTTATCATAACATGACACATCAAAGGAAGTTCCCAATGCCTTGACAATGATTCCGTCGGTTTCAACAAGAAAAGGATGCTTCTTGTCTTTGGCTACTTTAAAATATCCCTGCCCCGACAATTTAACTTTCCGGAAATCCTGTCGGTTCATGGAAAGAGGAAATTCAAGGGTACTTCCGGAGTTCAGCCATACTTCCGAATGATCCGGCAGTGTGAAATGCACTCTCGAACCTGGATTTGCTGCCACACTTTCTCCGGAATCAATCATTTGATCAATTTGCCGGTCCATCCGGTGAAAAACAAATAAAGAAGCCAGCAAAAGAGGAATAAACAGTATGGCGGCAACACGTATCATATAATTTTTCCACCCGGAGGGGAAAAGCCGGTGCTCGCTATTGGTTGAATTTTTTATCCGTTTTATCCTGGCAATTATCCTGTTTCTCAGATTTTGCAGTTGCAATTCATCTTCCACGGCCTCCTTCCCTTCCAAACCCGACCAATGTTCACGCATCAGTAAATCCAGTTCTTCATCCTGGAATGAATGTTGAATATAATTCTGAAGATCTTCTTTTTCAGCATTGGTCAATTCGCCGGAAAGCATCCGGTCAAGCAGGTATTTATGATTTATATGATAATCTGAACCCATAATGATTTTTGGTTATTCAGTTAGGTATACACGCAAAGCAAACAAAACCCCTATGGGGAAATTAATTTTTTTTAACTTATTTAAACAATTCAAGGAAGATGATCGCTGAAAATCCAAGGGAACGAAGGTTTCTTCTTATTTCAGACAAGGCAGATGTCATCTGATTTTCAACTGTTTTTACCGAAATATTCATCTTGATTGCAATCTCTGCATTCGAAAAAGAGTGCTCCCTACTCAGCTGATAAATTTCTTTCCGCCGGGGGCTCAAATGCTCTACAGCTTCATGATATGCCTTTTCAAGCTCATTAAAATTCAATTCCTCTTCGAGCAGAACGTTTTTTCCAGGATTATTTTTTACATAATCCAAATAGGCCAGCTCCGATTTTGATTTGCGGATGGTGTTTAAAATGCCATTCCTGGTAATGGTGAATAAATAGGATTCAATTGATTTACAAGCTGACAACTCTATTCTGTTATCCCAAATTTTCAGGAAAACTTCCTGAACAATTTCCTCTGCACTTTCCGGCGATTTCAAATACCCTTTTGAAAAATAGTACAACCTCTTCCCATACCGGTCGAATAATTCATTAAAAGCCAGCAGATTGCCTTCTTTTAAAGCAAGAATCCATTCCGTCTCCGATACGAAATTGGTTTTCATCAGTTATTGTCAGGTTAATATTTTAAGTAGTGCAATGTAAGAAAAATTTCAGTAGGATGATAACATTTTACTAAATAAAAATTCAAATAATCTGCATCTAACTAAGGATATGCTGTGAAAGTCATAACCCTGTCAAAACTATCGACTCTTCAGGTTCATCATTATCAACCCTCAATTGACATAAGATATCATGACGGGGGACGCTTTATTAACGTGAGTTCAATCTAACCGAAGATCACAAACTATATTTCACTTCGAATCCGCTTTTGACCCTTATCTTTTCCAAAGTTTATTCGTACTTTATTCGTATATTATTCGTAGTTCATTCGTATATGATCGAATAATCAGCGAATAATATACGAATAATCAGCGAATAAACACTGGAGATAATATGGTTCTGATAAGATGGTCCCTACACGATATTTACCGGCTGAGTGCCCGGCGAACCCAACCCTGCCGGAGGATAAAATCAAGGGGGAAAAGGGAAATGTGATGAGCTGAAAGGGTAAAACAAGGTCTTGTTATCCTCAATTCAAATGTTTTTCGCAAATCTTACGTCGAGCTCACGTTATTATAACTTTTTAATACCAAGGGATTAACCCAATCCACCAGATCTGCAATCGA